>CAZSIA010000037.1:8113-10203 GCA_964606905.1 uncultured Anaeroplasmataceae bacterium
AATTTATATTTAATTTAATCAATAATATGTTAAAATATTATTAGAAAGAAAAGATATTTTAAGGAGTTGTTAAACAGTGAAAAAGCATTTTATTTTTATTATGATCTTTTTAAGTACTTTCGTTTTAACTTCATGTACAAATGAAGATGAAGGAACAAAAACCGATATTATCCATAAGGATGAAGTAGAACTAGTTACAGAAAGTGATTCTTTATATGTAACAAAAGTTGAAAACCTTGAAGATGATTTTATTATGGGAATGGATGCATCAAGTGTTTTATCTTTGGAAGCAAGTGGTGTAAAATATTATGATTACGAAGGAAATGAAGCAGATGTATTTAAAACATTAGCAGAAAGTGGTATTAACTATATTCGTGTCAGAATCTGGAATGATCCTTTTGATGCAGAAGGAAATGGATATGGTGGAGGTAACTGTAATATTGATACAGCTGTTGAAATTGGTAAACGTGCCACTAAATATGGAATGAAATTATTAGTTAACTTTCATTATTCAGACTTCTGGGCAGACCCTGCAAAACAAATGGTTCCAAAGGCATGGAAAAATTTAAATATTGCTGATAAAGCTTCTGCACTTTATGATTATACTGTTGAGTCTTTAAATAAACTTAAAAAAGCTGGCGTTGATGTAGGAATGGTTCAAATTGGTAACGAAACTAACGGTGCTATGAGTGGAGAAAAGACTTGGTTTAATATGGTTGACTTATTTGCTAGTGGATCAAAGGCTGTTAGAGAGATTTTTCCCGATGCTTTAGTTACCTTACATTTTGCCAATCCTGAAAAAGTTACTAATTACGCTGATTATGCTTTTAAATTAAGTCATTATAATGTTGATTATGATGTTTTTGCTTCATCATATTATCCATATTGGCATGGAACATTAGATAATCTAGCTACTGTATTAAACAGTATTACTGAAAAATATGGTAAAAAGACAATGGTTATGGAAACATCTTATGCTTACACTGTAGAAGATAGTGATTTCTATCCAAATACCATATCTGATGGCGGTGGAATTACAAAGGATTATCCATTTACAGTACAAGGACAAGCCAATTCAATTAGAAATATTATTGATTGCGTGGCTAATGATATGACTGCTGGTATCGGAGTTTGTTATTGGGAAGGAACATGGATTACAGTTGGTACAAATAATTATGAAGAAAATTTCTTAAAATGGGAACAAAATGGTTCTGGATGGGCTTCAAGCTATTCTGCTGAATATGATCCAAGTGATGCCGGAAAATGGTATGGAGGATGCTCTGTAGAAAATCAAGCTTTATTTGATAGTACTGGTCATCCGCTAGAATCTTTAAAAGTATTTAATCTTGTAAAAAAAGGTAATGTTGTCGATATAAAACCTGATGCAATAGCGGATACTAATTTGATTTGTGACTTGGCAGTAAAAGTTGAGTTACCAACAAAAGTAGATGCTATTATGAATGATAATTCTCGTCAAACAATTGATGTTGAATGGAAATATTATCAAGTAACTGATGAAAATTATGTTACTACTAAATATGATAAAGTTGATTATGAAGCTTTTAATAATGGTGGAGTTCAAAAGTATGATGTTGTTGGTATAGCGGGAGGAATGGAAGCCCACTGTTATTTATCAATGGTAGAATACAATTATCTTCTAAATTATAGTTTTGAAGATGCAGAAACAGGTACTAAAGAACCTACTGGTTGGACTGTTATTGATGCTGCACAAGCAAATGAATTATATGTTGAAAATAAAGTAACAAATGCCCTAACCGGAAATAATACTTATCATTACTGGGGTGAAACAAATAATTCAATCGAATTTTACTTAGAACAAAAGTTGACAGATTTACCTGTTGGAACTTATAAATATTCAATTTCTATAATGGGTGGAGATTCTGGTGAGTATGAATGTTATGCTTACGTAAAAATAAATAGTCAAGTTGTAAATACAAGTGATTTAAAAATCACAAGTTGGAACAGTTGGGATACTGTTGTCATAAAAGATATAGTTTACAATACAGGCGACGAATTAGTAGTTGGAATTTATGTGAAATGCGCTGGTACAGGTGGCGGCGCATGGGGTA
>CAZSIA010000038.1:0-7168 GCA_964606905.1 uncultured Anaeroplasmataceae bacterium
TACTTTATCCCATACCATTCTAACCATAGAAGATTTATAGACTCCCGGCATATCATTTCCCATATTACTTTCATCCATTTTCAAAACAGGCGGACTCTAGTCACTTTTGAACCAATCCTTACTAATGGACTATATAACTTAGGTACTCTTTCTGCCGACTTCCTCGGGCTTCTAACATATATACTTTCGTATTATTATGCTAGCCGAAGTATTAGAGGAAATCCTTCAAGGGGGTTGTCCTTCATCTGGTGAAGGCCCTATCATTTAATTTCTCGAATTAAGAGTTCTCCTTATTAACTTTTTCTTTAAATTAACAAGTGCCATAACTTTTCATTACGGAACGTGTCGCACCTGACCCTTGCGATTTATGGATACTAATTGTGTAAGCTAAATTTAAATTATCAAAATCTTTTTTATCTAATTTAACATTAACTTCAGTAAAAGAAACATTGTATAGTTGTTTTTCTTTTCCTTCATATAGTGTATACATTTCATTTTCAATAATACCAATATCACCATTCATAATTTTAAGTTCACTAGAATTAACTAGTTGAATAACTTTATCAAATTGCTTAAAAGTCTTATCTTTCGTATTTACAGTATACGAATAGGATGTATTAAAAGTATCAGATATACTCTTATTTAGTGCATCTATTCCAGTTATGCCACGATACATTGGAGCTAAAACTTGAATATCTTCAGTTAAACTATATCCACGTTCTAAATAAATTTTAATAATATGGTTAACTTTTTCTAATAATAGATTTGGACTAACTGGAAAATAAATTAAATCATTATCTTTATTAAAAATATTATAATCAACATTACCATTTTTAACCATATCCGCTAACTTTACAATATTTGACGTACCATCTTGACGATAGATTGTTTTAAGGTAAGTTGTAGTAATCGATTTACTATTAATTAAATCGTCTAAAAAAGCACCTGGTGCAATTGATGGTAATTGGAAAGCATCTCCAACAAAAACAATAGTTGCATTAACACTAATCGCTTCTAATAAATTTGAAGCTAAAATCGTATCAATCATACTTACTTCATCAATAACAACTAACCTATGTGGTAATGGATTTTGTGAGTCATAAATAAACTCATTTTCAAAGTTATAACCTAAAGCTTTATGAATTGTACTTGCCTTATATAAGGTTTGTTCTGTCATCCTTTTACTAGCCTTACCAGTAGGAGCACATAACAATATTTTCCCAATTGCTTCATCATCATATAATGAAAAACCATTTAAAGCAGAATAAAGTTGAATAATCGCTTTTATAATTGTCGTCTTTCCAGTTCCTGGTCCACCAGTAACAATACTTAACCTGTTAGTTAAAGCTTTAATAATTGCTTCCTTTTGTTCTTTTGATAAAGTTATTTCATTTATTCTTTCAAAATCAGAAATCAACGTTTCTAAAGTATTATTATTAACCTTATTATTAGGCAATGTTAATATTTGATTTATCTTATTGCTAATCCTAACTTCTGAATAATAAATAGCTGGAATATATACTTTATCATTTTCAATAATCAAACGCTTATCATAAACAGCTTCATCTAAAAATTCCTTTAAAACATTAATACTAATATTTGTCTTACTTAAGGCATAATTATAAGCTGTAACAATTAATTGATCAACCGTTAAATAAGTAAGTCCATATTGGTTACAAATATTGTTCATCGTATAAACTAATAAAGCTTTAAGACGTTCCTTATGGTCAAACGGAAACTCTAATTTCATAGCTAATTCATCAGCTTTCTTAAAACCAAATCCTTCAAGTTCATAAATTAATTGATAAGGATTAGCTTCGATAATATCTAATGTTTCATAACCATATTTTTCATATAATTTCATAACCATCTTAGTAGACAAGCCTATTTGATATAATTTAACAAAGATTTCTTCTACCATTCTATTTTCAATTATTTTTGCATAAATGATTTGTTTTTGCTTTACACTTACACCCTTAATATTATCAAGGGCATGGGGATTCTTTTCAATTATTTCTAAACAATTCTCCCCTAGTGCGGCATAAATCTTTTCAGCACAAATAAGACCTACACCTGGAAATAAGCTACTAGACAAATAAGATACTACTCCTTCTTTTGATGTATCTACTATTTGTTGATAAGCAAGTATTTTATACTGCGTTCCGTATTTAGGATGTTTAACTTCTTCAACTTCAAATTCATAAGTTAAGTCTTCATTCAGTCTTGGTAAATAACCACTTAAAGTAAGGTAATTTCTCTCTTTATCAGCCAGCAAAAAAATGCGATAGTTATTATCGTTATTTTCATAAATATATTTAAATACTTCACCTATAATTTTATTGCTCAAGAAAATCACTCAATTCTAAAACTCAAACTCTTCCTTTTTTCTAACACTATCTAAATCAATGTAGTATTTTTTATCATCAATATAATACATATTTACAACATATTTATCCAGAACATTAAATGATAATGGAAATAAAAATAATTGACTCTTATATATATTACCACTATATTTAACTTTAAATTGATAATAAGGTTGATCATTATAGTGGAAATTAGTTTGAACTATTTCAACAATATCTACTACTTTTTTTACAGCAGACTCTAAACATAGTTTTTTCATTTTTTTTAATTTAATATGTGAAATAAAAAACCAAGCACTAATAATTAAAAACGGAAATGCAACACAATAAAAAACAATATATAAAGTTGACATTTCATGTTCATATATATCTTTTGGATTATTAGGATTTATAGAAATTTTAACGATATCACCAACATCACTTAAACTCGAATATGAAGATGAAGTAATCGTATAAGTAACGCCTTTGTAAACATAAGAAATTTCTTTAAAATCATTATGATGATCAATACTTGTTATAGTAGCTTCTGATTCTATCCAATGATTTTTTTTACAAGTTCCATCGATATTAAATACCAAAGCAATTAACAAAAAAATCAGGCCAATCAAGCCAAATATCAATGCTGATATAACTTTAAAATTTGATTGTTTAACTTTCATATAAATTAATCCTAACAATTTAATTAATATAAATAATAATCTAAATCATCAAACGTTTCTGATTTATACAAAAACGCAATGATATCACTGCTTAAATCTAATATTGGAGTAGGTTCATCACATGAAGTATCAAGTTCTACAACTCTTTCTAGATAATAGGTAAAATTATATTGCTCCTTAAGTTTAACTAATATCTCTTCTTTACCTAACAAAGAAACCAGTGTTTTTCTTAACATATTATTAATATCTACATCATACTCTAAACAGTTTCCAATATTTATAGAATTTGGATTTTGACTTAAACTTATTTCTTTTCTATCAATCGATAATTGTAAAGAAATCATTTCAATATCAATTTCAAAATCGCTTGAAATGTTAAAATATGTACGACACTTATGCATATTTTTTCTCTCCTTTAAATTTAATATTTACGCTTTTCTTTATTCATAAAAACTTCATTGATAATTCCGCCACCCATACAAACTTCTGAGTCGTAAATAACACAAGCTTGTCCTGGAGTTACAGCTCTAACAGGTGTGTTAAATTTTACATGCATTAAATTATCTTCTAATCTAGTTATAACAACACTATTATCTTTTTCGCGATATCTAAATTTTGCTTGATATTCTTTACCAACTACAGGAATCTCATTTATCCAGTTCAAATCTTTTACAATACAAAAATCACTATATAAATATTCATTTTCTAACCCTTGTTCAACGTATAAATAATTATGCTCTAAATCTTTTCCAACAACAAACCATGGCTCAGTAGAATAACCATTAATTCCACCAATTCCTAACCCTTTACGTTGACCAATTGTATAATACATAAGTCCATCATGATTACCTATAATTTCACCATTTAATCGAACCATTTTACCTGGTTTAGCTGGTAAATAGTTTTGTAAAAATTGATGAAATCTTCTTTCACCAATAAAACAAATACCAGTCGAATCTTTTTTAGCAGCAGTAGCTAAATCATATTTAATAGCTAACTGTCTAACTTCACTTTTTTGCATATGACCAATTGGAAATAAAGCCTTTTCAATTTGTTTTTGTGATAAAAGGGCTAAAAAGTAAGTTTGATCTTTATTGTTATCTAAACCTCTTAATAAAAACGACCCTCTTTTTTCATCATGAATAACTCTCGCATAATGACCCATTGCAATATAATCAGCATTTAGGCTATTTGCATAATCTAAAAATGCTTTAAATTTAATTTCCTTATTACACATTAAATCAGGATTAGGAGTTCTACCAGCGGCATATTCAGCTAAAAAATATTTGAAAACATATTCCCAATACTCCTCAATAAAATCTACTCTCTTTAACTCAATTCCTAATTTTTCCGCAACCTTTAAGGCGTCTTGATAATCTTTTTCTTGTGGACAAACTTCACTATTAAAATCAGGATTACCTAAAAAGTCGTTATTAGTAGCACTATCCCAGTTACGCATAAATACACCAATCACTTCATAGCCTTCTTCTAAAAGTTTAATAGCAGCTACACTACTATCTACTCCACCAGATAATCCTAAAATTACTCTTTTTTTCATATTTATTATCTCCTACTCAAATCACTAGGAATTTTAAATCCACTACGAGGTGAAAGACTCATTCTTAATACTTTTGGTCCTTCAGGTAATGCTTGACGCTTAAATTGTTGTGTATAGAAACGTCTAGTAAAGTTGTTTACATAACCATATGCTTCTTTAATATCCATATCAAAGGCAATTGATAATAACCAAGTTGCTCTTTCTTTAGAATCACCACAGAAAAGGATACGATATAAAATAAAGTCATTAACCTCATATTTACCAACAGTTGCCTCAGTTGTTTGATCAGGTTTAAGTTCTGGAGAAATAGGTGTATCAATAATATCAGATAAAATGTCATTAACATTATAAAAATCATATAATCCATATGCATAAGTCATATATCTAACAAGTGTTTTAGGCATTCCAGCATTAATACCATACATACTCATCTGATCACCATTATAAGTACACCAACCTAATGCAAGTTCACTCATATCGCCCGTACCTAATACCAAACCATTATATTTATTGGCCATATTCATTAACACCATTGTACGATATCTAGCTTGAGTATTTTCAAAGGTGATATCTGTATCATTTGGATCATGACTAATCAATCTAAAGTGTGATAAAACTTCTTCACTTATTGGTAATTCCAAATAAGTAATACCTAATTTTTCCATTAAGTCTTTTGCGTTATTTTTTGTTCTATCACTTGTTCCTAATCCAGGCATACTTATACCTATAATATTACGATAATCATATCCTAATAAAGTAAATGTTTTATGAGCAATTAATAAAGCTAGAGTTGAGTCAAGACCACCAGAAACACCAATAATTAAAGTTTCTACTTTTGTATGTTTTAAACGTTTATATAATGAAAACTCTAAAATATTCGCTATTTTCTTATAATTAACTTCAATATCACCTGCTGGAACAAAAGGAAGACGGTCCATTTCTTGTTCAAAAATATAATCAGTTTCATCTAAAGTAAATTCAACAGTATAATATTCATAATCTTTAGGTAATGATACATGAAGATTTGTTGAAGATTTTCGAATATAATTAATTTCACTTAAATCAATATCAGCATAAGTAATATGTGTATTAGGGTCAAAAGATAAATCATCCGCAAGTATAGTACCATTTGAAGCAACGACATTATGACCCGAAAATACCGTTTCAGCAGTACTTTCTCCAACACCACTAGAAGCATAAGCATAAACAACATAATTACGTCTAGAATTATCCATTACACAAGTCCTACGAATTTCATCTTTATTAAAAGTTTCATTTGAACTTGATAAATTCAACATCACATTCACACCACATAGTGATAAATAAGACCCAGGAGTAATAGGACACCACATATCTTCACAAATTTCAACACCGATACATAATTGATTTTTATAGTCTTTAAAAGCAATATTACCAAATGGATATCTTTTCCCATTAATGACAATAGTATTCTCAGTAGTATCTAAGCCTTGTTGAAACCATCTTTTTTCACTAAATTCATTGTAATTAGGTAAATGTTTCTTTGGAACAACACCTAAAATTTCATGTTCTTTAACTACAATTGCACAGTTAAATAATGAACTAGCAAGTTCAAGTGGAGCACCAAAAACAACAATACCTTTACTAGGATTGTTTTTAACTATATAATCAATTGCTTCATAATTTTCTTTCATTAATTCTTCATGATAAAATAAATCTCCACAAGTATAACCAGTAGTAGAAAGTTCTGGAAATAAATTAATGCTAGCTTTAGATTCTTTTAAGGCACGAACAATTTCTTTTGCATTTACCAAAGGTAATCCAACTTCAACCACAGGATTAATACAAGCTAATTTTACAAATGAATTTTTAAGCATCTTCTTCCACCTCGTATAAATTATTAGTTTTGATGTAGTTATATACACCATCTAAAATAATGTCTTTGTTTTTATTTTCTCTAAAATCAGTACTAGAAATATCAAAATCAATTTCTAAAATAGTAAAATTATTACGATTATCATAATATTTTTCATTAATTAACTTCCCTACATCATAACCACGCCTAGTAATGACAATAAATTTAAATTCTTTAATTAAACTACTAGCCATAATCCAAGTATCTAAATAATCAAAATTATCAGCGCCCATTACAAAATATAAATCATTATCAATTAAGCTAAAATCTTTTAAAGCATAATAAGTTCCTCTAAATGATGATTCATTTTCTTTTTCTGAAACAACCGCATTAGGAAGCATATCCGCCATGATTTTAGTCATATTAAATCGGTCTAGATAACTTGCCATTCCCTTTTTATTATATCTAGCTCCAACAGGTAGGAAATAAAAAGTATCAGGATTAAATTTTTCAATTATTTCTTTAGCGATTAAATAATGAGCAATAGTCGGAGGATTAAATGCCCCACCATAAATAATAATCATAATAACACCCTCTTTATATTTTATCACATTTCATTTATTTTAGATAAAAATAAATGCAATTTTAAATAAATTTTTTTTACAACAAAACAACTAAATTATTAAAAAAAGCCTTAGTTAAGATATATAACAATTTTGCGCCTATACCTATTCCAATTAAAGCAAATAAA
>CAZSIA010000038.1:7178-10165 GCA_964606905.1 uncultured Anaeroplasmataceae bacterium
TAAGATAAAAAACAATTTTATTTATTAATAAAAATACACCAAAAATTTTGGTGTATATTTATATCATTTTTCTATAAATGGCATTTCTGTCATTCTTAAATAAGTTGCTCCATATGGTTGCAATTGCAAAATTAAATCATCTCTAATAACACTATTATAATGTTCTTGAGGAATATTTTGATAATTTCTTTTAAATCTCCAATCAAGTAAACTAAAACTTCCCTCTATAAAAAGTGGTGGATTATTACGATCAAAAGGAAGATCATACTCATTTTCTTTTACGAAAAATAAAGTTGAATTAAAACCATATCTCCATTCACCATCTAAAGTATAATGGTAATCACAATATGGATATTTTCTTTCTACATTATTACGCTCATATTCAACAATCCTTTCTTTATATTTAATTGGAAGTGAAAATAATAGTGGCCCATAATGTAATGTAGCAAAATTATTATCTAATAAATTCAAATTTAACTCATATAAATAATTAAGTTTAACTTCTTCATCTTTTTTCAAATTAACATTTATATAATTTCGATTTTTAAATCCAGCTATTTTAGCATAACTAGAAACTCTAATTCTTACTGTAGTATCTTTATTCGCTTTTAAAGATACTTCTTTTCTAAATGGATATTGGCTCCTTACTTCTAAAACTAAACCATTATCTAAAGTAATTGTAGCTGAAAGTGGAATATTAATTTGAACACTATCGCCAAAACAAGAAAACGAACTTAAAGCAAACAGAGGCCATCCTTGTCCAAAATTAGCTGTACAACATCCGTAATTTGGTTCTAATCCAAAGACTGTCGATTCACGACCATTAGTTGTAAAATATTGGTTTTTATCATGTGTAGCACAATTTAATTGATTAACTTGTTGGTCGTATTGATGAGCCCACATATCAGTTGTAATAGTAGCGGCAAGTCCATTAAACGCAAGACGTTCTAAACGTTCAATATAAAACTTATCATTGGTTAAATCAAATAATACTTCATATGAATACATCGCTTCTACTACTGCACAAACTTCAGCACCACCATTTGGACTAAGTCCAGATAAACATTCATCACAATTGAAAAATCCATAAGCATTACCATGATATTTATCTAGTATATTAATCATTTCTTTAGCATTAAATCCATCATCAACACCAGTTAATTCTTTATATAAAATGTTGGCTTTTAATGCCATTGCGATATTAACTCCATGCATATCATATGACCATACTTTTTTAGGTTTATCCCAATAATATGAACAACTCTTATAATCTAAGCCTTGTGATTTAAGTTTATGTGCTAACTCTTTTAAAAACTTATTATATTTACTTGTTTTTCTTTTTAAATAAACCATTGAAATAAAACATTCAAAATATCTAGCATGTGCCCAGTTAATAATTGGAGAGTAATTCATTAAATTATAAACATATTTTAATCCCTTTAAAATTACTTCATCAACCTTCCCATCGCCACTACAATCACCATAAATAGCTAAAACTTTAAGTACTAAGAAAATCGACCAAATATCACTAGATAAAGCTTCTGTATCATTAAGTGGACAAATTCTTCCATCTTCTCTTTGACAACTAATAATAACATCAATATACTTATTAGCTTTCTTAATTAATTCTCCATCCTTTAAGGCATAAGCAATTGGAATTAAACCACCTAAATAATAAGGAAATCTTTCCCAACCTTCTTCATTCCCACCTAACCATTTACTATCTTTAACATCTTTCCAAATCTTATCTAAAGAGCCAAAAAGCCCATTAACTTGGGCTTCTAATTGCTTCTTTATCCATCCATCAAAATAAATATGACTACTATGAATAAACATATATAATACCTATCCGATTCTTTCAGTTCTATTAGATGTTTGTGCTACATAAATATCACAAGCATAACCAATTTCAGCTAAATAACCACTCTTAACTTTTTCAGTTACTTTTTCTACTTCACTAGCTTTAACAATAGCGATTGCACAACCAGCAAAACCAGCACCAATCATTCTAGCACCTAAAACACCTTCACAAGATTGAGCTACACTAACAATTGTATCTAATTCTTTACCAGTAACTTCATAATCATATTGAAGAGAATGATGAGATGCATTTAAAAGTAATCCAACAGTTTCTAAGTCACCTTCAGTTAAACAAGCAAATGCTTTTTTAACTCTAGCCATTTCACTAATTACGTGTCTAACGCGGTTAAATACAATTTCATTTTTAATTAAAGGTTTAATAGCTTCAATATCAGCTTCTTCTAATTCACATAAGAATTTAACATTTTTATAATTTTCTTGAACAATTTTTAATCCTTCTGCACATTCACTACAACGTTCATTATATTTAGATGTAACTAAATCACGACGTTTATTAGTATTTAAAATTAAAATTACATTATCCTTTAAATCAAGTGGTGCGTATTCATAAGAAATAGTTGCACAATCAAGTAAAATTGCATGATCTTTTTTACTCATACCAATAGCAAATTGGTCCATAATTCCGCAATGTAAGCCAACGAAATTATTTTCAGCACCTTGACTAATTTTAACTAAATCTAAATCAGATAATTCTAATTTATGAATATCACGAATAATTTCACAGAATAATAATTCTAAAGATGCACTAGATGATAAAGATGCACCATTTGGTAAATTACCAATAATATAGGCATTAAATCCTTTATCTAATTTATGACCTAATTTCTTAATTTCACTTACAACACCTTTAACATAATCAGTCCATAAATTATCTTTAACTAATTCTTCACCTAATTTAAAAGAAACTACACCAACTTGTGGGAAATTTCCAGAATATAAATTAACTGTATCATCGCTTCTTAAAGATACTGCAGCATAAGTTCCTAAAGAAATAGCACAAGGAAATACTAAACCGCCATTATAGTCAATATGTTCACCAATAACATTAATTCTTCCTGGTGAGAAATAATAACTTAAATTTTCTTCTTGAGTATAAACACTACCAT
>CAZSIA010000039.1:0-2026 GCA_964606905.1 uncultured Anaeroplasmataceae bacterium
TACTAATAACATTAAAGTTATTTTTTTAATCATAGATACTTACCCCCTTATACTATCTAAGGTACTCTTATATCCATCGTTTTCTAATTCACTCGCATCAGGTAATGAATTAATACTAGCTATTCTCACACGATACAAAACATCATGTTCTATTGTTAATAGTTTATTATTTTCTAAAGTAACATTTCCTTCATTTACCCATTGGCCTAATTCATCAAAATAACCTTTTTGTGCGACAGTTATATTACAATTTAAAATTTCAAGAGTTGAGTCAACTGAAGCAAATACATATAAATAATTATTATCAAAAATAGCAAAACCAATTGAATCTTCTGGGTTAGAAAAATTTAATAATAATCCATTTGTAAAATAAACTTTTTGAATTCTTTCGTCCCCAGTTTTACCATTTAATAAATTATTTAATCCGAAGGCTGCAAATGTTTTTCTTGAAGCATTACTAACCGCAACATAAGCTTTTGTTAAAGCAGCATTAATTTGTTTAGTATCTGTAGCACGACTATTCTTCTCAACAAACTTCTCAGCTAAAGTCGCACCATTTGGATTATAACGTTTATAAAGTGTACCATTTGGTGCTTCTGGATAATATAAAGGAGAAGATAATTGATAAGAAACATATCCACTACCACCTAAAGCCATTGTAGCAAGTATATGTTTATAGTTAGTATCTGAAGCCCAATTTTCAACATTTAAAACAGCCATATTTTCATATTCGTCTGTAAAAGATTTAATGCCATTTTTAGTACTAGAAATTTCATGTAAATAAGTTGGACAAACAATATCAATAAATTCTAAAGAAGCAATATCTCTAACATAATTTACAACAGAGTTTTGTTCACAAAATTCCGCACGAGTTAAAGCCTTATATTTAGAATACTTAACACCTTTAGCTACACTATTAAGATATTTTTGAACCATTGCCCAAGCATCACTCGCATTATATAAATTACCATCTTTATCATTGACAGTATATTGGTTTACACGCCAACGTTGGAAACGGTCAGCACCTTGACCAATTTGAACACTAATAACTGGATCATATAAATCATTTTCATGATTCCATTCATATACGTAATTCATCATATTATAAATGGCTTTTGTTTCACGTTCTAATAAATTATCATTAGACCAATCCATAATTTTAAGTCTTCCATAATTAGCAAAATCAAACAAATCTAAAATAACAGGGTATTTTTTAGAATCACTTGCAATATAGTTAGGAATATTAGCAGTATGACATTCACCGTCAGTTAAACTTCCATACCATTCAATATTTAATTTTAATCCATACTTTTTTGCAAAGTCTAAATAACATTTTAAACCAGAATAATCATATACATCATAACTAGTTTCAATTTGACTCCACATCACAACGATTTCCATTGTATTCATTCCAGTTTCCTTAGCAACCATAAAATAATCTTCCATTTCACTTGGTTCTAAGAAGTCAGCATTAATTAATAAATCAGTTCTTAATAAGGTTGATAAAATTAATTGAGGAGCCGCTTTACGATTAATAATATGTGCTTTACCAGCTTCACTTACTACTTGTTTATAAGGAATATCAGCCTCAGTATGATTAACTAATTCAAAACTACTTCCGCCACTTTTATCATCATTAGAATTATCATTACAAGAAGCTAAAGTAAAAACTAAAGTAAAAATTAATAATAATAAACTTATACGTTTCATCTATTTAACCTCCTATATTATCCCAAGTAGTTGATGTAATTTTACCATTACTACTATATTCAATACGATACAATGTATCAGCTTCTAAACTAATTGAATTACTAACAGCTAAATCACTTGTTTTGTTAAATGTTAAACCAGTATAACTTCCTAAAGCAACCAAACTAACCTCTCCATTACTAATTGTAATATTAGCATTATCTGTAACATAAATATCGATATATGTACCATAATCAATTGCATAACCAATCGCTCCACTGTCTGTAGTAAACTCAATAGTCACATTAGTTGATGAAATAGTTTGTGTAATACTTTT
>CAZSIA010000039.1:2036-10067 GCA_964606905.1 uncultured Anaeroplasmataceae bacterium
AATACTTTTTTGTGGATAATCGTTTTTAATATTAAATGCGATAAAATCATTAGGAGCCACACCATAAGGATTAGAAGCTTGTTTTAATCCGTCAATAATATTTTTAGTTAATTCATAATGTTCTTTATATTCAAACTCATTTGTAATTATTTTTCCACTAGAATCTTTAACATATAAAATAATACCTTGATCAATATTAGCGGAATTATTAGCTACAAAGAATGGTGAAGTAAGTAAATCATAAATACTATACCCTCCGTGTTGAGAAACACTAGCCAAAATTAATGAAGGAGTATTTTTATATGAACCGTCATTTTCCGCAATATGACTAAAGTTATTTTCTAATTTAGTAGCAAATATACTAGAAATACCTTTAATATTTTTAACACTAGCATTATATGAGTCATCACCCACAATATCGATTCCTTCTAACTTATTAAACATTTTAACAAAGTAAGGTGCGTCATTTAAAGTTGAACCAGTAAAAACACTACCACCTGTAGAAACAGTCATATTAGCACGTGTATAAACTTTATATTTACAACTCTTTACAGCTAAGCCAAGTGCATTCATTGAGTTACATACTTTCATCCAACCTTCTTCTTCAGTCATCTTTTCGCCTGTGGCTCTTGATAAAATTGTTTTTTCATCGATTCTCCATCGAACAAAACCGTCAGCTTCATTTAAAACTTGAACACCAATAACTGGTTTTCTTCCACCATGAGTAGAATCATATTCATAAACATATTCCATCATTTTTGTAATTGCATTAACTTCACGTTCAACTAAATTTTCATTATCGAAATCTAAAAACCACATAATCCCATAATAATTCCAAAACTCACCAGTACGACTTGCATCAAGCTTAGGATATGTTTTACCATCTCTTAAAATATAATCTGGAACAGTATAAGAATGTGTATCACCACACATATTAGTACCAAACCATAATAATTCAATTTTTACATCATATTTATTCGCTAAATGAAGCATATTAAATAAATAAGAATAATCAAATTCATCCTTTTCTATTTCCATCTTTGCCCATTCAACAGGTACTTGGATACTAGGAACACCTAGTTTTTTAGCTTCACAAAATAAATATTCTACTTCTTGATAAGATAACTTATCACAATTCATAAATGCGTCAACTCTTATTTGCGCACCTATGTATAAAAACGGACTACCCTCTACTAAAATATGTGTACCAGTATCTGTTGTAACAACTTCAGATACTAAAACTTCACTACCATCATAAACAGGATCAGATAAAAAAGCATCTTCAAATAAAAACACTTCTGTTTTTTCTTCAGTAGGGTTGTCCACGCCTTCTAACGTCTTACCGTCTTCTTCACTAGGTGTTTCATTACAACTAACCAAAGTAAAAGAAATTAAAAACAATAAAACCATAAAAAGAGTTTTAATTTTCATAAAATCACTTTCTCCTTTTTAAAATAAATAATACACTAAGGGGTAACCTAAAAAACGGCTCCCCTTAGAGTAAATATTAAAAATTATTCTTCACGTTTTTTTCTTAATATAGCAAAACCTAAAGCTAATGTTACAACACCAAAGATTGATGCGATAACACTACCTCCACAACCGCCTTCAGCCTTAGTAACAACTTTATTAACCACTACTTCTTTTACTACAGTTTCAACATTTCCATAAATGTCTTCAACTACAACTTTAAGTGTATATGTTCCTTCAGATAAAACAGTAAATGCATATTCACCAGACAATTTTTCAACAGAACCATCAGGTTTTGTTAAAGTAACAGTAACATCATATTCACTATCATCTACAACAGTAATTGTAGGTGTAACAGAATCATTAACATTTACTTCTTCACTTACTGTAACAGTAACTACAGGTTTAGTTGTATCAGCTACGTTAATTGTTAATGTTTCAACTTTTTCATTTGGAGTAGGTTCTGCGTTATCTTTTGCGATATATGTTAAAACATAAATACCAGATGTAGCAAATGTAAATTTATCTCCAACATTTAATGTAACTACACTTCCGTCTGGTTTTTTCATTTCAATAATCTTAGTGACTACATTATCACTATAAGTAGCTTCTAAAACAGTTAATTCTTCACCGATACCATAATTAGTATTATAGCCACTTGGTAATGTTAATTCGATATCTAAGATACTTGATTTACAAACAACTTCTACTTCTTTCTTAACCGAAACACCATTTGTACCCACAGTAGAAACAACTACTTTATAAGTTCCTAAATCAACAAATTGATATGTAACTTTACCATCAACTACCGCTAAATCAACCAGAGTTCCATCAGGTTTTACTAATTGAGCAACCGGACTAACAGTAGTAAAAATATCTTTTGCATAAACGTCAAATACAACTTCATCATTATTTTGAACCTTAGTTGGTAAGTTTTCTACTTCTAATATAGCATCATTAACTTTATTAACAACACCAGCTGTAGAAGCAAATGATTGCCCGTTTATTTCAGATAAAACAAACTCATAATAACCACTACCACCTAAATTTGCACATTGTAAACTAACATCAAATTTAGTAGAAGGTACTTCATTTAAGAAAGATTGTAAAGCTTCATATGCATTATCAACTCTTTGCATACCACCTAATCTTTCACCTACAAATGTTTCTTCAAAATTAAATGCCATATGATATTGACCTTTAACACCATCAACATTTAAACTAATCCAACCTGTATTTTCAATATCTCTAAAGTCACTTCCATGATAAATATATACATTTGTTGGAGCATCAGGTTCTTCACCAAATTTACACCATACGCGATAAGAAATATGTAAATCAGGATTATCAACATTTGTTAAAATTAATTCAACACATGTACCATCGCCATTTGTTTTATTATTTGAAGCAATTTGATTAACGATAAATTTAACATCTAACCCATACGCTAAATCAAATACACCAAATGAAGTCTTTGTCCAGTTACTTGTAGTACGAACTCTTATTCCGCTATCTACATAATCAGCAACAACATTAGCACCTGGAGTAACAAATTCTGCAGAACTAACTTCTTCAACAGTAAGATTAATAGTTTGTTGTTCACTTAAAGTAGTACCCGCACTATTAGTTACCGCATATTCAAATGTATAAGCACCAGAGACAAAATCTGAATTAATAGTTAAATCAAAAGTATTATTACTAGATTCTTCAATTGTCTTAATCAATTCTTCGCCTCTATACACATTAAGCGCAACTGTAGCAGCACCAGTTTCATCTAAATAAGTAGGTTTTTCAAAAGATAAAGTTTCAAAATATAAAACTTCTTTATTAGTTAAAACAGGAACATCAGTAATTGTAGGAGCACTAATATTAGAAACAACATTAAATGATAAATCTTTACTTCCTTTATTACCAGCAGCATCTGTAGCAACCAAAGTTACAGTAACTTCACCTGTAGTAGTAGGTGTAAATGTTTTACCTGAAATAGTTTCATCGCCAACAACCATAGAATAATCAACACCGCTAAATAAATCATAAGCAGTAAGAGGAATTTCATAAGCTTCACCCATTGTTAAAGAAGCTGCAACAGTAGCATTATCAAATGTAGGAGCAACTGTATCATTAATATAGCCATCACTACTAGCTAATGATTGTCCATTAATTGCTCTTACTACAATTTCAGTATCGTTAGTAAATCCATTTTCTCCACCAATTCTAAATGCTAAATTCTCTACATTAGCGAATTTATCTTTTACATTAGTTAAGAATGTATTATTTGAATCATCTAAACGAGTTATTTCATCTTTACCTGCAACTTTTGCAGAAATTAAATTTTCTTTATCAAATTCAATATAAAAAGATGAAGATAAAGTAGCATCTCCTAAAATCCAAACATCACTTGGATTTGTTTGAGCACTCCATCCAGGTCCGTATAATTGAACTGAATGTGATCCGTTTAAAACACCAGCTGAATCAGTCCAAATACGTAATAATGCAATCTCACTATTCATATTAGCAGCATCATAAATATAAATATCTACAGCAGCACTATTTTGAGATTTTGAAATTATGTTTCCGTTAGTATCATAAAAACCAACAGATAATTCTAATGTTAACTTCTTTCCATCAGCAATACTAAATTCATTAGTAACACTAGAATCATTGTTTATTTGAGCTTTGTAACTCCAAGCATTGCCACTTCCAACGCTAGAAGCACCAGGAACCACAACCTTAACACCATCATCAACAAACGAAGATGTTGTTTCCCATCCACCGGCAAATTTCCAAGCGCTTAAAGTACTTGTGGCAACTTTACCAGTTTCTGCGCCAACTGATCTAAGAGTAAACGCACAAAGACATAAAGCAATAACAATAATTAATAATTTTTTTACCTTTTTCATAATATCTTCCTTCCTTTAAAAAATAAAATATTTGTGAAAGCGGTTACTTTCATAATAATTATATCAAAAACACACGCATTTTAATATATGCCGCTAAAAACAATAGCCAAAAAAATAAATTCTTAAAAAATAATATTTAGTTAAACAACATTTAATTATTGAATGCTTATTTTTTAGCGACCAAAATAATAAAAAAATTAAAAAACATCTCACTGAACATAAGTGAAAGGCTTTTTATATATTAATTATTCTTGTCCTATATAATACCATAAACGGAATTTACTTTAAAGATTTTAATGCATTTTGCGAAAATAAATCTTTCAAATTCGTTACTTTTTAAAAAGCGAAATTTAGTTTTTCATTTATCATTATTTTTTCAACAATTTTTTCTTTTTTGTTTTATTTTATTTATATATAATAAAAATAGAAAGAGATGATTAAAAATGAACATGAAAAACTTAACAACAATTTTAGAAAACGAAAAGCCACTAGATAATCTTATAACAG
Source organism: uncultured Anaeroplasmataceae bacterium (assembly GCA_964606905.1). Classification (GTDB taxonomy): domain Bacteria; phylum Bacillota_I; class Bacilli_A; order Acholeplasmatales; family Anaeroplasmataceae; genus CAZSIA01. The sequence continues at coordinate 6,914 of CAZSIA010000039.1, forward strand.
ATGGAGGATATACAACAATCTTTCCTACAATTGCCTGTGTAGGAGATAGCTTATCTTCTGGTGAATTTGAACACGTTGATGAGGCTGGAGTTAGAACATTCCATGATATATTTCAATTTTCTTGGGGACAATTTATTGCAAGAAGTACAGGAAATAAGGTATATAACTTCTCTCGTGGTGGAATGACAGCTAAAGAATATATGGAATCATTTGCCGAAATCAATGACTTTTGGGACGAAAATAAAAAAGCAACCGCTTATATAATCGCTTTAGGAGTAAATGATTTATTAGGATTAAAACAACCTTTAGGAAGTGTAAGTGATATAGACTTAGAAAATCTAGAAAATAACAAAGATACATTTGTTGGATGGTATGGAAGAATAATTCAAAAATATAAAAAAATAAGCCCAAACGCAAAATTCTTCTTTGTAAGTATGCCAAAAGAAAATTCAATTGATGATATCGCAAACCCAATCAAAGAAGTCCACGCAGCATTACTTTATGATTTAACAAAAATATTTTCTAATTCTTATGTTATCGATTTATATCAATACGCTCCAGTATACGATAAAGAATTTAAAGAAAAATTTTATTTAGAAGGACATATGAATCCTGCAGGATATAGATTAACAGCTGTAATGATTTCTTCTTATATCGACTATATAATCAGAAGTGATTTTAAAGCATTTATCCAAGTAGGCTTTATCGGAACAAATTATTATAAAAAAGAATTCGAATAATAAGCAATAAAGAGAGAACAAAACCGGTTTGAAGCAGAAATGTTCTCTCTTTTTCAATTAACTCAATGAATTCATGGTTTTGTCACAACAAGAATAAATATATTTTATTTTACTTATAATTTAAAACTAATCTTTGTTATAAATTTCATTGTAAAGATCAGAGCCTTCAAGAATGAATCTTCTAGCACCTGATTCTGTCGTATAGTAAACCGTATTTTTAGAAAAATATAGAGGAAGTGAAACGACATTTATTGTATAGCCATCTGTGTGTTCATCGTTGTATCTAACGTCAGTTTTAAATATAAAAATTCCGCCATCCTTTGTTTCTTCCCAGATAAATGAAACTGTACCAGAAATTGTGTGTTCATATTTATCTGACAATGCGTCGTAATGGTAAAAACACTCAAATGTGCCAGTACCATCTTTGTTAAAAATCAGAACCTCACGTCTTTCGGTGTCGCTGTCCTCATCTTTATATTCATATATATACTTTTTCCCGTATTGAATTTCATCGTTTCCACAAGAGGTAAGTGGTAAACAAACGGTAAATAATGTTACCGCAATTAAAATAAATGATAATATTTTCTTCATCATTTTTTCTCCTTATAATGATTATTTTTTAGTATGTTTTATTTCTTTTTTCTAACACAATAAATAACACAACAGAAGTTATGATAGCCACTATCGAAAACCATTGAGATGGGGATAACCCTAACATAAATGCACCTCTATTGTCACCTCTTAAAAATTCCAAAGAAAATCTAAAAATACCATAACATAATAAATAAATAGACAAGTTATGTTTCCATCTTTTCTTAATCGCAATCATAAATAAAACAGCGGTTAAAATAAATAAGAAAATTGCCTCAAATAATTGAGTTGGATAAACTGCCTGTGTCATACCCGGAAACTTAACACCCAACCATGAGGTTGTTTCAACTCCATAACAACATCCTGCAAGAAAACATCCGATTCTACCAAAGGCATGCGCTACCGTTATACAAGCGGGTGCGATAGGGAGAATATCAGAGGTAAATTTAGCTTCAGGATATCTTTTCTTAATTACTAAAAAATAGCCTAACAAGAAGGTAATTACACCTCCAACTAAACCGCCATAAAACGTCATTGCCGTCCCTCTTATCGCGCCTTTAATTGCGTCAAATAATAATTGAAATAATACCGCAGAAAGTATCCCAACAGTTATAGCCGCACAAGCTAGTAAAAAGATATCATAAGTAAATTTTTCACTAATATTATGTTTTTTTCTAAATAACCAAAATAGTACAAAACAAGCTATGACACCTAAAAAAATCATTAATGAATAAGTATCAATTATCCAAATTTGTGGAAGCATAATGATCTTTCCTTTCTTTTATTTTCGAAATAATAATTATATATAAAACAACAACTAAACCTACTAATAAATTAACAATAAAAAATGTAACATCCCATTTCATAGAAAATAACTCAACGACTAAAATATCATTAATAAAGTTAAATAAAATATGAAATAAAATTGGCAAAATAATATTTTTACTAGATAAATAAACAAAACCTAAAACTAAACCTAAAAAGGCTGTATAAAACACTTGAACTAAAACCACTGGTATACTAGCTAAAGATGAAATATTTAATAAATGAACACTTCCAAATATTAAAGAAGAATAAATAAGAGCCTTAGGCTTACTAACATGTTTTAAAAATTCTTCTAACACTTGCGAACGAAATAACAATTCCTCTACAATACCAACACCCACGGAAATAACTAAACCAGTAATAATATTAAACATATTAATATTAGTTTTTAAAGAGGTTTGTTGAAATAATACAACAAAAAAATTAGAAGCACACAAAACTAACAAAGGAATCAATTTAACCGAATCCTTATTTAATTTTTCTTTATTCAATTGATTAAGCCCTTCTTTTTTTATATAACGTAAAATATAAAAAATTGATACAACTTTAATTATTAAATTAATAATAAACAAAATTACTTCATCTTTAATAATTAAACCAAAAGGTAAACTATTAATTAAAAGAACTAAACAAATTAAATATAAAATAGAATATAGTCTTCTTTTATCCATTACTATCTAGTAACACTTTCAATATATTCTAAATATACACGTGCTTTTTCTGTTAAAACTTCATACCCGAAATATTCTAAAATACTTCGATATAATTCTTCTCCACTTAAATTTAATTCCTTAACTAACAATTTCATTTCTTGATGAGGAATATCATAAATTTGTCTATTTGAGTTAACACGTAAGCTTCTAACAGTAAATACACCTGTTTTTGGCCAATATACCATATCATATAAATTATCAGTACATAAAATCCCTAATTTAACAATTCTATCATAAATTATATCCAAGGCTTTTTGGCTTATTTTTTTAACATTAAAAGCTTCT
>CAZSIA010000040.1:0-9980 GCA_964606905.1 uncultured Anaeroplasmataceae bacterium
GATAAACTTATTTTTACTTCCATAAACTTAAAAAGTTATAAAAAAATATATATTAAATAACCTTTTAATATAAAAAAACGCTTTAATTAAGCGTTATTTTATTATGTAGTACTTCTTTTTCATTCTATAAAAGCATTAAAATGTTACATATTCAAATACATATTATTTTTCTTTTCATCTTTAATAGTAGTTTTTAAATCATGTCCAGGATAAACTCTAATATTATCAGGAAATAAACTAACTATTTTATTTAATGATTCCTTCATTTTCTTTACACTTCCAGTTGGAAAATCTACACGTCCAATTGAATTTTTAAAAAGTGTATCACCACTAAACAAATTATCATAATATAAATAACAATATGAACCATCTGTATGTCCTGGTGTATGAATAGCTTTAATAGTAAATGATTCTAAATTAATAACTTCATTATCACAAACAGCTCGCAAATCTAATTTTTTATTAAGATAAGATGGTTTCATACCACTCATTTTATATAAGCTTCGACATAAATCACTAAAATTAATCAAATCCTCTTTGCCCACGTAAATTGGTGCTTCAATAAAACCTACGCCATCAATATGATCTATATGACCATGTGTAATAAAGATAGCTTCAATCCTATATTGTTTTACTTCATCTAAAATACTTATAAAATCTAAACCTGGATCAATAATTATAGCTTTATTTCCTTTTGTGATTAGATAAGTATTTGTTTCAAAAACACCAATAGTAAATTGCTTTATTCCCATATAAGAAAAAAACTATTCCAATGGAATAGATTACTTCTTTTCTCTATGAATAGTATGTTTATTACAACGTGGACAATATTTTTTCATTTCGATTCTTTCAGGATTTAATTTTTTATTTTTGTCAGTGTAATAATTTTCTTCTTTGCATTCAGTACAAATTAATCTTACTAAGTCTCTCATATATTTCCCTCCAAACACAATTTCGTTTGTTTATTAGCAATTAAGATTTTATATTAAAGGGTAAAAAAAGTCAATAACAAAATGTTTTTTTTACTATATATGTTGAATTTTTGTATTTTTATAAATGATTATGATATAATCATAATGGTGATTATCGTGAAAAGAAACGAGACAAAAAGCGTTAAATTAGGTAATTTAATAATTGGTGGAAATGATAAAGTCTATATTCAATCAATGACTAACACAAAAACAAAAGATATAGATAAAACTGTAAAACAAATCTTAGCCTTAGAGGAAGTAGGATGCGATATAGTAAGAGTTTGCGTTTTAGATATGGATGATGCATTAGCGTTAGGTGCCATTAAATCGCAAATTCATATACCACTTGTAGCAGATATTCATTTTGATTATAAGTTAGCGCTAGAAGCAATTAATCAAGGTGTTGATAAAATAAGAATTAATCCGGGCAATATCACAGCACAAGATAAAGTTTATCTAATATGTGAAAAGGCAAAGGAAAAAGGTATTCCAATTCGAATAGGTGTTAACAGCGGTTCTTTGCCAAGTGATTTAAAACCAACTGCCAAAGATATGATAATCGCCGCAAAAAGACACATTAAAATATTAGAAGACAATAACTTTAACGACATTATTTTATCACTTAAAGCGTCAAATGTTAAATTAATGGTTGAAGCATACCAATTAGCTAGCGAAGAATTTAACTATCCATTACATGTTGGGTTGACTGAAGCTGGCACAAATTATGGCGGTTTAATTAAAGGTAGCATCGGTATTGGTGCTCTTCTACTGCAAGGAATCGGCAACACAATAAGAGTAAGTCTAACAGCCGATCCGGTCGAAGAAATTAAAGCCGCAAAACATATTTTAAATGATTGCGGATTAATTAAAGGACCACAACTAACGAGTTGCCCTACATGTGGTAGAATTCAATATGATATGATGCCAATAGTTAAAGAGATAGAAATATTTTTACAAACAATTAATAAAGATATTAAAGTAGCAATAATGGGTTGTGCGGTAAATGGTCCAGGTGAAGCTAGGGAAGCTCACTTAGGGATTGCCGGTGGAATTAATGAAGGATTACTCTTCAAAAACGGTAAACCAATAAGAAAGATTCCACATGAAAATATCATTGAAGAACTAAAAAAAGAAATATTAGAATTTGAAAATGAAGGTTATTAGACAACTAATCGCCTTTTTTTGTAAATTTTTTCTATTCTATTATTATCTTTTTGATATAATATAAGTTAAGGAGATGAATATGTATGACTGAAAGCATGAATTTGATCGCTAATAGTTGGTGGATGTATCTTCTGGGTGCGATTGTTGTATTATTTGTTTTAGGAATAAGTGTGTTTTTCATTATTAAAGCATTCAAAGATGCTAAAGAATTAAATATGGATACTAAGATGTTAAAGAAAGTGATTTTCAATAGTGCTATCTTTACAATCTTACCATCAATAGCAATTTTAATTGGTGTAGTTGCTTTATCTGGGCAAATAGGTATTCCACTTCCTTGGATAAGATTAAGTGTTATCGGTGCACTTCAATATGAAGGTACAGCTGTTAATTCTGTCTTAGGTGGAAGTATATTAAGTGACTCCTCAACTTTTATCACAATTGCTTTTGTAATGACAATTGGTATTATATCAGGTCCACTTTTCTGTTTATTTGGCTTTAAATTCTACGATAAAAAAGTTTTAAGCAAAGCTAGAACCACTTCTAATGAAACCGAAATCGCTTCAGAAGAGCCTGTGGATGTTGCTAAAACTTCAGAAGTTGTTAATAAAAAGAAAAAACCTAAAGTTGATTTAGGCTCATTCTTATTTAGTGCAGTATTTATTGCAATGGTATCAGCATTTATGGCAGATGATATTAAGGTTCTATTATATCCAAAAACTGGAACTGTTGTGTATCAACCAACTCCATATGTTCCAACAATTGTAATTGCAGTGACAATTTTATCAATGTTCATATTTGATATTTTAGAAAAGAAATGTAAACAAAAATGGTTATCTAGTTTCTCATTAGGTTTTAGCATGATAATTGGTATGACAACTGCAGCAATAATAGAATGGATGGTGAAATAACATGGATAAAATTAATAAAACTAATCATCTATTAGGTCGCATTGCATTAACTTTGGCACTTGTCGTTATATTTGCCGTTCCTGTAACAATGTGTATAGTTTTACAAACCAGTCCTAATTATGAACTACTTGGTAGTTCTCTTACAAACTCTGCAATGATAATTTTCTTTTTAAGTGGAGCAATTGAAGTAATCACTTATTCTCCATTACTAGGAACTTCTGGAACATATTTAGGTTTTATTACTGGTAACTTAGTAAACCTAAAAGTTCCATGTGCTGTAAACGCCCGTGAACTTGCAGGTGTAAAGCATGGTTCTGCTGAAGGTGAAGTCGTTTCAACAATAAGCGTTGCCACATCTACTATTGTGACAACTGTTATTATAGCAATCGGAGTTGTCTTCTTTGCTACTTTAGAATCACAATTCCATATTTTAAGTAATGAGGCTCTAACTCCAGCGTTTGGTAGTGCATTTACAGCATTATTCGCTGCATTAGGTTATAAATATTTTTCAAAAGATCCTATTCTTTTACCTATTCCATTTGCATTAGCATTAATCTTAGCATTAGCATTCAATATGGGGTCTGGAATTATTCTTCCTATTTGTATGATTCCATCAGCTATATTTGCTGTTATAATTTACAAACGAATGAACAAAAAAGAATAATGAAATTTTCAACAATTAAAAACCGCTTGTCAAGGTAATTTGGCAAACGGTATTTTTTTATATTTTTTCTAATAATCTTTCATAGAATTCTAAGCACTTATGAAGTGATTCAACTTTAATATGTTCATTAAGTCCATGAATTCCAGCTCTTTCTTCCTTTGTAACTTTAAAAGGTGAAAAACGAATTACACAGTCACTAACTCTACACCAGTGTTTTCCATCAGAACCACCAATATTTAAAAATGGAGCAACAACAGTCTTTGGATATGTTTCAATAACAGTTTCTTTAATAATTTCATATCCTTCTGTTTTAAAACTACACTCTGGAAATGCTGGTGTTTCATCATAAGGGGTAATCACAATATCTTTATCATTAATTGTTTTTCTAATGTGTTCTACAATTTTATCAACTGTATCAAAAGGTGAAATTCTTACATTTATATTAGCTTCTACTTTATTTGGAATTATATTTGTTTGTGTTCCACCATTTAACATTGTAAAAGCAAAAGTTGAAGTAAGTAATGCTCTTGTATCAGCACTTAATATTACAAATAATTTTTTTACTAATCCTTTAAATAACCACATATTTGCAAAAATAATTTTAAAGTAAAATGGCATATGTCTACCTAATACATTAAGTAATTCTCTAACTGTAGCACTCATATTAGGTTTCATGGGATTTTCTTCTAACTTAACAATCGCTTTAGCCAGTCTAACCGCTGGACCATTTTTCTTTGGTGTTGAGGAATGTCCTCCATTAGACTCTAAAGAAAGTTTAATATTAACCATCGCTTTTTCGCCCATTCCTAAGAAAGCTGTGTCTTCTTTAACGCCTGGAAAAGCTCCATTAAGAATAGCTCCACCTTCGTCAAACACAAAGTGAGGTCTAATACCTTTAGCATCAAAATATCTTTCAATAATCTTAACTTGAGAGTTACCGAAGACTTCTTCATTACTACCAAAACATAAATATAAATCATTTTTTGGTACATAACCTTTTTTAAGAGCAAGCTCTAAAGCAGTTAGTGCACACGTCATTGTCGACTTAGTATCTACAGCACCTCTACCATATAATTTTCCATCAACTACTTCTCCTAAAAATGGATCATAATCCCAATCATCTGTTACTGGCACGACATCATAATGAGCCATAAGTACTGTAGGCTTTTCGCTACTTGCACCATTTAATTTCAAGAAAATAGCTCTCTCAGGAGTATGTTCGTACTCACATTTACTAAATACTAACGGAAACATTTTTTCAACTGTTTTAACAAATAAATCAAATTGTTCCATATCCATATCAGCTTCATCTGGATGAGAAACAGTAGGAATTTTAATAAGTGTTCCTAATTTTTTCACAATATCATCGTCTTCATACTTGAAGTCAGTTTGTTTTTCATAAAGTGTGTTATCTTTAAATAACAAAGCCCTTATTAAGATTACTGTAACTAACAATACAAACAATCCTAATAAAAATAATAATAAAATTTCATACCATTGCATTTTTTCACGTCCTTTAGTTTAATTATAAAACAATAAAAATAAAAACTCCACCACAAAAAAGTGGTAGAGTTAAAATTTAATTCCAATATACGCCACTACTATTAAATGTATAATCTAAATTTGAAACAGATTGAATTGTTGCACCGTTAGAACCCAAATAGATAACCATTGCTCCATTTATAGATACAGGCATTTTAAAAGCACATACAACAGTATTAGAAACAGTAACAGTTAAATATGTACTTTCTGATAAAGAAAGACTACTTTTCTTAGTTGCAATACTACTAAAATTACTACAATTAGTTGCTTCACTACTCATACCACCACTTGGCATTATTGCTACTACTTTTCCACTTGAATATAAATAACCTCTTTCAGTATCAATAGCTGAATTGCCATTTGAATTAGATATAACAACTACATTACTACCACTAAAACTAATTCCTGAGTATGAAGTTGTTGAATTAGAATCTATTCCATCGCCACTAGCAAAAATATAAATATCACCACCACTAAGATTAATACTAACCCCACTTGTAGATGTAGCATTTATACCATCATCTTTAGAATTAATTCCAATATATCCGCCACTAATTTCAACAATATATCCTTCAATACCTTCATAGCTGTACGAAATTATAATATTACCACCGCTAATTATTAAATTTCCATCCGAATGGATTCCATCATCATTAGAATATAATGTTAGGTTTCCACCGCTAATTGTAACACTTCCTAAAGCTGTAGAACCATTTTCTAATGTTGTTGTATTATTTGCGTGGATACTATCATCATACGAATTAATCTTAATATTTCCAGCATAAATAGAAATTTGATTGTTAGCCTTTATACCTTTAGTAGAATACTCTCCCTTATCAGAATTTCCTTCTTGCGTTCCACCCATTCCATCAAATCCACCTTGATTTGAAGAATAATTAGTCCAATCACAAGAACCCCTACTACTAACTGCTAAAGTATCATAATTATCATTCACAGTCATGTTGTAAACTTTAACATAATCACTATCTTGAGCTTGTTCTTGAAGTGAGGAATAAATGTATAAATCTAATTTATCATAACCAGCTGGTTTATTTATTTTATAGAAATTATATCTACCAGATTGTGAATCATAACTTGCATTTTCCCATTTATATTCACTTGTTTCACTATTATAATACTTAATCGAAAACTTATAAGAACTACTAGAATAACGAATATAATAATAAGATGAATTATTAATATCAGTAACTACATCTGAATAACCAGAGTATTTATCAGTATAGATATTTACATTAGCACTTTCACCACTAACGATAACATCATATGCTGAATCAATACCATCACATGCGACGTAAATATCTAAATTGGCATCTAAAATCGTAACAGTACCTTTTTGATTATTATTATCATTAATATGTGAATTAGTAGTTTTAATACCATCGCCAGCTTTAGCAACCAACTTTATCGTTCCACTTTCAATCGTTACTCCATCATTTCCCTTTAAAGCATTGTCATTACAAACAACATTTAAAGTTAAATTTTTTACTTTTAAATCATCTTTAGTATGGATTCCATTATTATTCTTACTATAAACTTCCAACTTGCCTTTACCACCAATGTCTAAATCTACTACTGAATAAATACATGCTGAATAAAGAGAAGTATCTGTACTATCAACTACTTCTCGATAATCATAAACATAATTTAAAGTATCTTTTTTCGCAGTTATTTGCACTTCATCGCCACTCAAAATAGTAATAGGATTAACAAATGATGAGGAAATTGTAAAATTAACAAATTGTAGTTCAAACTTATAACTATCACTTACATCAATAACAATATTTCCATCAAGAGAACCTGTAATTGCATAAACTGAATCGCTAAATATAGTATTAAAGGTAATTGTATCGCCATCAACTACATAAGCATTTTCTGTCCCTGAAACACATGTAATCGTATAATCAGTGTCAACGTTGACCTCACCTGGGTCGGCGATTATTTCTTCATTTTCTTGTTGAGAAGGTTCATCTACTTGGCCACTATTTGGCAAATTATTATCATTTGGGTTATGTGGCTCATCATTAAAAGAAGGTGATGAACATGAACTAATAAAACTTATCAAAATGAAAATATATATAATAAAACTGATTTTTTTCATATAAAACTCTCCTAAAAATAAAATTTCTACTTTATATACAATTAAAAATTGCATTTTAATGGTTAATTTTCTAAATTAATCTCAAAATCAACAATATCTTTATAAAATTCAACATCATGACTTACTAGGATAACAGTACCTTCAAATAGAGCTATTGCATTATAAAGTGCTCTTTTAGCATTAACGTCTAAATGATTAGTAGGTTCATCAAAAATTAAGATATTAGCTTTTCTTTTCATCATAATAGCTAACCTAACTTTAGTTTGTTCACCACCGCTTAAAATATCCATTGTCTTTGAAATAGAATCACTTTTAAGGCCAACTTTCGCTAATAAACTTCTAATCACACCATCATCTAAAGAAGGATAAAACTCTCTCACATAATCAATTGGTTTTGATTTTGGAAAGTTTTCTTCTTGTCTATAATATGAAATATCAGCACTAGTACAAAATTTATAACTACCACCAAACGATGAAATTTCACCCAATAAAGTTTTCAGTAATGTTGATTTACCGACACCATTATGACCAACAATTGCAACTTTTTGATTATATCTTATTTCAAATGAAATAGGACTTAAAATTGGTTTGGTGTAGCCAATAGATAATTTTTTAACTACCAAAACTTCTTGACTAAGATTTTTACTAAAAGGGAAAGAAAAATGAATTTTAATATCTTCAACTGGTTTTTCAATTCGCTCAATTTTTTCTAACATTTTTCTACGAGATTGAGCCTGTTTAGTTGTTGAAGCTCTAACAATATTTTTTTGAATAAAATCTTCTGTATTTTTAATCAGACGTTGTTGAGCTTCGTAATTTTTCTTATATTGTTCATCGCGAATAATACGTTCGCGTTCATAAAATTCAAAATCTCCATTATATCTAGTAAATGTAGCATTTTTAAGTTCAAAAACAACATTAGCGATATTCTTAGCAAAATCATAATCATGTGTAATCACAACAAATGACTTAGGATAAGATTGTAAATATTTTGTTAACCATTCAATGTGCTTTACATCTAAAAAGTTAGTAGGTTCATCAAGTAAAATACAATCACATTCTTCAAGTAATAATTTTCCTAGAAAAACTTTAGCTCTCTGTCCGCCAGAGAGTTTTGAAAGTGGAGTGTCTAAATCAACATTAGATATACCTAACCCATTAACAATGTTACCAACTTCACTTTTTAATCTATAGAAATTTTTTTCCTCTAACTCTTCTTGGATAGCTGTAGCACGCAAAAGATATTTTTCAAATTCATTTTCATTACAAGTAGCCAGTGCCTCATAATATAAGTTCATCTTTGCTTCTTTTTCAAATAAATCATTAAAAACTTCATATAAATATTCTTGAATTGTTTTATTAATATTAATTTTTATATGTTGGTCTAAATAAGCATAACTTATATTAGGTAACCACTCAATCGTTCCTGCATCAGGCAATAAATTTTTACAAATTAAATTTAAAAAAGTACTTTTACCAACTCCATTAGGACCAACAATAACAGCGTGATCATGGTTAAAAAGACGGAAAGTAACATTATTTAAAATTTGTTTATCTGTATATTTAAAAGAAAGATTACTAACTTCTAACACTTTTATCACTCCAAATAACTAGATTTAATACTAGTTATATTATAATTTAAAATGTCATAATCGCAATGCCTATTTATTATTTGGTAAAACTTTTTTCATTAAAAAACCAATTAAAACAAAAATGGTAAAATATATAAATTCTTTATAACTGTATATCTTAGGTAACACTATCCAAATGGATGAAAAAATAAATCCAATAATAATATTATTAGTAATAGCGTTTTTATTAATTAGTAGAAAATGAAGAACTTTAATTACAATAAAAATTCCAATAATTAAAAATAATCCAACCTCAAACAAATAAACAAAATCAAATGACCTAATGGCCAAAATAATCTTTTCATAAATATTAAAAATCAACAAAACATAACTTACACTTATTCCTGGCAAAATTAAAGCAATCGCTAAAAATATTCCTAATAATAAAAGCGTAAAAAGGTTACTTTTAATTGCAAAAAAACCAAGAGGAATCTTAGTTATTAAAAATCCAACAAATAGCCCAACTGAAACATAAAATAATGATTGCAAGACTTTATTTTTGCCAACTTTTACGAACGAATGAATACTGCGAGAAATTATTATTCCAACAAAAATAAATAACATTTCTTTATAAAAATTTTTAATAAAAAAATCTAAAACATTAGAAGAAATAAACATTCCAACAACTCCGCCTAAAGCTACCACAATCAAAAAAATGAAATTACTCTTAAACGATTTAAACAAATCATTTAAACTACACAACAACTTTTCATATATTCCTAAAATAATAGCAATTGATCCACCACTTATTCCAGGGATCAGCATAAATAATCCTATAACAATTCCTTTAAAAAAATCCAACAAATAATTCATATCCATACCCCACTCTTTCATATCATTATATGAGGGATAAAAATGAATCATTTATTAAAAGTTATCCAATTTTATAAAAATATAAAACAACAAGATATTGAAAAAGTATCTTCGTATCTAGATACATTTAATCATCTTGAAAAACCTATCAAAACAATTACTATTGAT
>CAZSIA010000041.1:0-9874 GCA_964606905.1 uncultured Anaeroplasmataceae bacterium
TATAACGGCGACCTTACCTCCCGTCAGGCTGGTAGCGTAGGCGGTCAGATGGTTAAGAAGATGGTTGAGTCTTACGAGAACTCGATCAAGAACAACGGCTAATTCAGCTGAACCATTTCCTTTCCGATTTTCTAAATTCTATTCTTAATATATAGGTAGAATTGAGAGTGCCGCACGGGTTGTGCGGCACTCTTTTTTATTTGAGAATAGATCCTCATTTATTGTATCCTCCCGGGGCTATAAAAGCCCCGGGAAAAATTTGTGTTTGTGCGGATTTATGCGTTGGGAGTAATGGTGAAGGTCACGGTGATATTATCGCTACCACTGTTGCCGCTGGAGTCCTTGGTATAGCTGAAGTTGATGCTATCGCCTGCTGCCAACGTAGCGGTCTTGGTGCCGCTGTCATCACCGTATGCATTGCTTACGGTAGTAGTAGTGCCGGATACGGTTTCCTTAATGTTGCACTTATCCCAACCGCTCTCAGTGGATACAACGTAGTTGTAAACAACGGTGTAGTTGCCAAGCATGGTGATGGTCATAGAAGCAGTGGAGGAGCCAACGCCATTGTTGTTACTTACCAAAGCGCCATTTTTCTCTACGAAGCCATAGGAGCCGTAGGTAACGTCTGCCACCTTCGTGCCGTAAAGAGTCATATTGCCTGCCACGGTGACGGAGGTGAAGATCTGAGTATGAGCTTCGTCACTGTACCAAAGTAATTGACGTACTCAAAGTCGAGGTTATATGTTTCGGGCTCAGCAACTTCCGACAAATAGAAATCACGAGTTTCATTCTCGCCATCAGCGGTAATTCTGAATCCGAATGCGTAAGTAGGAAGGTCGACTCTATAAACACCGTTTTCTTCTGTCAAGAGTATACCGCCGTCATCTATATTTGTCCAGATGTCTTCACCGTTTTTATACCAGTAATGAAGCTTAAGATTTTGCTAATCGAGGTTATTCTGAATGTAAATTATTTTTATACTTTTATTAATTACAGTTACACCGTCGTGTTTTGCTTGGCCGTACATACCGCGGTCAGCGCCGTAAAGCTGATCAAAGATTATTTTGGCGTAGTTGGTCTTGAGGCTTTCTATATCAGAACCCTCACTAACCTTTATACCGTTATGTGTAGGAACACCGTATCTGATGTTGGAGAAGGCGTCGCAATACTCTCCTGCCTCGGTCCTTACCCAAGGATATCTTTTGCCGATATCACTATCCTGATTTGCAAATTCATAGTAAGTGTAATTCACCCAATCACCGTAGTAAACATTAACGTTTTCGCATGCAAGAAAGCTTGCTGTTGCAATGCCTGAAGTTATGCCGTCGGAGTAAGGTTCCTCGGTATGACCGATAAGCATTCCGCAGCCACTATCTGCTTACCACTGGTAAGCAGATACAACGTCGTTATATACGTCCATCTCTGCAGCAGAGATTACGTTTTCCATCTTGACGGTTGCATCGCCCCACTTACCGCCGATAACACCGCCTATTCCACAGCTGAAGGAACCCCAAAGGCCGGAAACCTTAACCGATGAGTCAACGGTAATATTCTTGAAGTATGGCTATTACCAAGAGATGTATCAGTGCCGTAAAAACCATAGGAAACCTCACCGACAACGCCGCCTGTATAGCGGTTGTAGTTTGCAATATTAGCGTTGGTAAAATCCTCTGCACCAGAAATGTCTATTTCCATATTTGTACTTTAGATTTGCGTATTTCTCAAAAATCATTAAACTGCTTTTTCCTTTCAGATATCCCATTATCTGAGATACGCTATACTTCGGTGGTATTGATACAAGCATATGTATATGATCCTTGCATGCTTCTGCTTCTATTATTTCTATTCCTTTGTATTCACAGAGCTTTCGTAACATCTTTCCTATGTCTACTTTGATCTTTCCGTAGATTACTTGCCTCCTATATTTTGGTGCACATACTATATGGTACTTGCAATTCCAGTGCGTATGTGCTAAATTTTCACGCCATCCATTCCTTTGTAATGGATGGCTATTACAAAAACCGAGGCAAATACAAAAGCATTTGCCTCAGCCTAAATTTAGATTTTTACTTCGCCATTACATCAATATTAGCCACGTTTACGCTTGATAAACGCAAATACACTTGTAACAGCTGCTAATCCGGCACTGATATAGAAGGCAATGGAAACGCCCTGAACTACGTTGTTCTTGAGTGTAACCCATTCGGGCTCGTATGTAATGATCTTGGTATTAGCACCAATACCATTCATTGCATTAGACTGAACAACGGTATAGAGAACTCTGTGAGCTTCCTCTCTCATCTGCCAAGCAAGAGCGCCGTAACCGGTTGCCTTGCCCTCAAAGCTTGCCTTGCCGTTTGAGCCGTCGGGAAGCGCTACGCCGCACATAATGCCGCCGGCAATACCCATATAGCTTCTCAAGTAAGAGTCGGTAATAGCGAATCCTCTCATTGCCGTTTCGCCACGGAGCCAATCCTCGCAAAGATTCTCGCAGTTACCCGACCACTTAGAGCCAAGACGTGTGAATGCCGTCATAACGTTCATGCCGTCTCCTATCTCTACTCCCATCTCGAAGGGAAGCAGGTAGAGCTGACGCAGTGCCTGTTCAGAAATCCAGGTTTCGTGACCAAGGCGGTTCTTCTCCTGCTCGTTAAGTACCAGGTGCTTGTTGTAAACGTAAGCACCCTTGGACTGTACGCCGCGAGTCTGGTAGCCGCCGATCATACCCGTAAGGAAGCCGCACTCACTGTAGGATTCTCCTAAACGGCCGTGATATGCATTTCTATGAAGATTGAAGCCGAGGCCGTAAATACCCGTCTGACCACTCCAGAGCGACTCTTCGCCAATAATCTGACCTACTGTTTCGGCAATCTTAACGTTGAAGGTCGCTGCAATTATGCCGGGGCTGGGGAAAGCAGTACAATACTGATTAGCATCGGGGTCATTGTTAAGTGTAGCAAGACCTGTAGGACCAATGCTGAATTTGCTGTAGAAGCCGCAAGATCCGTTGTGGTCGATAGTTGCGGGCTTGTTGATAGAAGGCAAAGCACCGGTTCTGCGGGAGCCGTTATCAAACAGCGTTACGTAATCATCCCAGGTAAGCTGATCAAGCAGCTTCTCCCAAAGCTCGTGATCGTAAGGAAGGGGATTGCCATCTGCATCTGCTCTAAGGTCAATAAGGTTCAATCCGTTATCTGCACCCATGGTAGGATATGCAATATCGTCAGGCTTTACAGCTCCGTTACAGTCGGTGCTGTGACCTTCCTTAATCTTGTCGGAAACGTAAACCACGGTATGATTGTCGGTGTAATTTCCGTCCTCGTCCCAGGAAATGAGAAGAGTGCCTTCCCAATTACTGCGGTTGAGATATTCTACACTGTTAACACCGTCGTTAAGTCTGTTGAGATCCGATTCGTCAAAGAGATTTACAACCTCTGCGCCCGTACGGGATGCATACTTATAGGTTGTTGCATCAGCTTCTCTTTCGAACGACATTACAAGATCTGCATTACCGCTTGCAGAGTCACCAGGGCAAGCAGTCATCTTATACGTATCAACGTCTACTCCTGCCGCCTTCTTCGCTGCCAAAATGTTGTTTACTGCATCGTGAGAGTTCTTGGCAACGGTAAGATAATGAGTACCTGCGTCTACAAACCATGTGCCGTGACCGTAAGCATCGTAGGATGCGAACATTCTGCCACCTACCTCAATAGTTACGGTTTCGCTTGCACCGGGTGCAAGCTTAGAGGTCTTTGCAAAGCCTACGAGCTCTGCAGACGCCTTCTGAATGTGATTGTCAATATCGTATTGAGTATAAGGCTGCTGTAAATATACCTGTACAACCTCCTTACCTGCAACGGTACCCTTGTTAGTAACCGTAACGCTTATCTTCAAATTGTCGCTACCCGGATCGAAAGGAAGCAGTGTCATATTTGAATATTCAAATTCCGTATAAGACAATCCGTAACCGAAGGGATAGGTTACCTCGTGCTCGTAGTCGTAGTTTCCTACGTTAGCAGTTCCAAGCACCAAATCCTCGTAACGAGTTTCGGTATAGCGGTAGCCCACATAAATACCTTCTTGGTAAACGACGTAATTGTATTCGTGCTTGAATGCACCGTAATTTGCCATCGAGGGATTGTAGCAATGGTCACCGAACCAGGTATCGGGCAATCTTCCCGAGGGGTTAACGTTACCCACGAGAATATCAGCTACACCGTAGAGACCCGCCGCGCCAGGATGGCCTATCCACAACGCTGCGTCGATACCGTACTGCTCATCCTCAAGGAAGTTTGCATTAAGGGGATTAGCGGAGTTAATGATAATAACGATGCTCTTGAAAACGCCTGCTTCCTTCTGAAGCTTAAGGTTCTTAAGAGTATCCATCTCAGAGGGTGAAAGATTCAGGTAGTCACCGTCGGTATAGTCATCGCCTTCTCCACCGCCGGTCCACTCAAGGTCGATGCCCTCGGTACCGACTCTGGAAATAATAAATATTGCAGAATCGCCGTAGGTAGCATCTACCTTTGCATCGGTGGTGATTTCATCCCATTTTGCATCGTTAATAGTTGATTTCTGGCTATTGCCGCTGGCCATTACGTGATGGTACTCGGTATGAGAAGCATACCACTCGTAAAGTGCGGGGTTAACCTCAAGACCCGCTTCCTCAAACACATCCTTGTAGTAAAGCTTTTCATTGGGAAGCACGACAAATCTAGCCGCGCCTCCTGCAGTTGAGTAGAGGGGTTCCTGCACAGAAGAAACGCTGAACAAGCTTACCTTATCGCCTTTAGCGAGAGGAAGCGCATTGTTATCATTCTTCAAAAGAACCGAACCCTCGGAAGAAGCTGCAATAGTAACGTTCTTACCAACCGTACGAAGCTGATCAACGCTTGCGAAATCCGATTTGAAGTAATAGGTATCCTCGTTTCCGCCGTCGGTATTAACCAGCTCCCATTCGTAACCGCCAAAGAAGTTATCGGTAATCAATACTTCCATATCGGTAAGAATGATATTACCAAGGAAAGTAACGCCGAAAAGAAATGCAAGAATGTTAAATAATATCAAAGAAACTTTGTTAAGCATCAACATAAACTCTTACCCCCTCTTCATTTTAAGCCACGCCGCAACGTTGGACAAAACGCAGCAAATAACCATACATGCGGTAACGGTAACGAAACCGACAAAGTCCTTATCTGCCCAGTTAATGCCGTTAATGAATGCCGACGTTAAATATTCGTATATGTATCTGCCGTATACAAGCAAGCCTGCGTAATTCAGACCGGTCATAGCGGCAGCTCCCAAATTACAAGCACCGAGAGTTGACAGAATTACATATGCAACGCCTGCGCCTATAATTAGGTAGAAGGCGGTGTCAGACATGAAGGTTGTATCGCCAAATACACCGCGATAAATGAACGCTGTTACTACGGAAAAGATTGAAACAATCAATCCGAGGTAATACGCCCAAGTTCTATTCATAAAAAATCCCATATTTTACTCCTTTTACTGTCCGAGTTTTACCGATGCGCTGATACCAAGGCTCATGCCGTTTGCCATAGCTTCTTTGACCTTGAAGTATAACATTGCGTTATTGTTATCGCTACCATTTGCAAATGCAATTCTGTAAACAACAGTCATGCTTTCACCGGGATCAAGCTCAATAACAACACCCTCGTCCTCGGTACTGGTTTTGCTATTTACCTGATAAATGGTAAAGGAAATCTTTCCTTCACCCTTATTTTCAAAGTTGTAAACGAACTCGTGAGTTACGCCCGTCTTTACAACCTTTTCGCTGCTGACATTGGTTTGGAATCTGAATGTTTGATCAACCTCAAGAGCACCGTCATAATTGATGGTTTTTCCAAGCTGGTCAACACCTACAGTATCAAGAGTTGATAAATTTTCACCTTCTCGTATGGTAGTTTTGCCCCCCTTTACAAATGATACGGTGCTTGTGAATGAACCCGTAGGATTATCTTTAAGAGTTCCGTAGAGAACAGGAAGTCCTGTTGTAGTGTTAGATGTCACACCGAAATTCAACCACTGATGCTCATCACTTATCTTGACATCAGGAGCAACGGTAAGGTCGCTGTCGGGCATAACGAAATAATATTCTTCCCAATAATTACTTACATCACTAGCATTATAATAACCAAGAACGAGATCTGCGTTATTGCCTATAACCTTGGGGAATGCCGAGCCAACGTATACCTGCTTGCTCATAGAACCGTCCTCGAAGGTCAATCCGCATCCCTCTTGAAGTGTAAGGGTGTTGGTTTTTTCAACGGGAATTCTGTCATTGAAGGATGCGCTCACGCCAAGGCTGAAACCGTTAGCCATATCCTGCTTAACGGCAACGTACGTCAAAACGTTCTTATTGTTGCTACCATTGGCGAAGGATATCTGGTAAACAACAGTCATGCTCTCACCGGGAGCGAGAACTACGTCCACGCCGTCATCCTCGGTCTTGGTGTTGGTATTTACCTGATATACAGTGAAATAAATAGTTTCTGTACCCTTGTTTTCGAAGTTGTAAACGAACTCGTGAGTTGCGCCAATTACAACAGGAGCAAGAGTCTTGTCTGCCTGGCTGTCAAAACGGAAGCCCTGACCGACCTTTGCTTCACCCGTGTAGGTAATAACTCTACCGAGCTGAACAATTCCAACATCTTCCGAGGTAGAAAGAACACCGTTCTTCATAAAGGTGGTCTTACCGCCTGCAATAATGCTCGTTGCCGCGCTAAAGCTATCATTAGTCATTACAGGATCGCCATAAGCGGTATTAACGTAATTGGAAGTACTCTTTGAAGAGCCCACGTCAAGCCACTGATGCTCATCACTGATTGCATAGTAAGGAGCAAAGGTAATATTCTTTGCGGGCATTACGGTATACCAATCTGCAACCGACCAAGCCTCGCTTGTATCAGCCACGTTGTAGTAACCGAGAAGATTGGCGGCTGTGCCTGCAATTTCGGGAAGAGCATCGCCCTCCTTCAGATATACCGCACTCTCGCCATCAAGAGTAATACCGCTTCCCTCGCTAGCAGAAAGCTTATAAACCGCTTCGGTATAAGTATGAGATGCGTCGTTCTTACAAGTGTAGGTTCTTACGCCCGCTTCGTTGCCGGTAGGCTCGGTGGTAATCGCAGCCTCATAGTCGTGACCGAGAGCATTAACGTAATCTTCTACGTATGTATGAGTATTATCATTCTGACAGATATAGGTTGTATAACCCTGCGCTTCGCAGGTGGGAGCAGTTACGTTAGCCTTGTAAACGTGACCAAGAGCGTCAACAGTTACAGGAGTACTGCTGATTTCTGCGTTACACTTGTTACAGTACACAACGCTGTTGTAGCTGCCTGCGCTCTCGCAAGTAGCAGGAACATTGTTTTCAACAACCGCTTCACCTGCCTCGTGATTCAGACAAAGACCCATGCCACAGTCTTCAACGTCGCAGATGTAATCTCCGTTTTCATCGGTATGCCCCTTTGCAGCCACGTCCTCAGGCTTGGTGTGAGCATTGTCGTGAATGCAAGTATAAGTCTTCACGCCCTTTTCGGTACAAGTAGGCTGAGTAGTAATCTCGCCCTCATCCCAAGCGTGAGCGTTATCATTTATTGCAATCTCCACCGTGTCGGTTGCACCGCAGCTGTCGCAGGTAATCGTCTTTTCACCCTCTGCAGAACAGGTGGGCTCGGTAGTAACCTGGCCGTCATTCCAGGAATGTCCGGTGGAATTTACATAATCATCTACATAGCTATCTCCGCATCCGCAGGTATAGGTAGTATATCCCTGCTCTGTGCAGGTAGGGTGAGTGGTAACTGTGTCATAGCTGTGTACGTGCTCTTTCACGTTAGGGCAAACCGACATGCTGACACCGAGGCTGAGGCCGTTGTCCATTGCCTCATTGACTGTGAAGTAGGTAAGAGCGTTCTTGTTATTGCCGCCCTTGGTAAATGCAATTGTGTAAACAACCGTCATGCTCTCACCGGGATCAAGCTCAATAACAACACCCTCGTCCTCGGTACTGGTTTTGCTATTTACCTGATATACGGTAAGAGAAATTTTTCCTTCGCCCTTATTTTCGAAGTTGTAAACGAACTCGTGAGCCGTGCCGGTAGTTATAACCGCTGTTTCGGTATTAACGCTGGTCTGGAAGCGGAATGTTTGACCGACAACAAGAGAGCCGCTGTAAGTAAAGGTCTTTCCAAACTGATTAACACCTACGGTGTTCGTGGTGGAAAGCGTACCCTTATTCAACAAGGTGGTCTTACCGCCCTTTACAACAGATGCGATGCTTGAGCAAAGGCTCAAATCTATTTGGGGTTCACCGTAGCTGACGGGATGACCGTCTAAGGTATTTGAGGTTATACCGAAATCAAGCCATTGATGCTCGCTGCTGATTGCATAGAAAGGAGCGATAGTTATGTTCTTCTTACCCATTACAAAATCAGCGGGATATCTTTGTTCAAGATTATCTACGTTATAGTAGCCTGCAAGATTGGTTGTGTTTCCTACAAGTGCAGGCAGGCTCTCGCCTTCCTTCAGCTGAACAGAGGTCGCTCCGTCCGCAAAGGTCAAGCCGCAATTCTCTGCAAGAGTTAAGGTGTATGTAGCATCAGGATCGTGAACAATCTCAAATACCTGATTCTTAACCTTGAAGGACCATGTTTCCTTGGTTCCAACCTTTTCATAGCTATAACCGTTATCCGTGCTTAAGGTAGGCAAGGTGTAGTTAATAATGCCTGTTTCGCCGGCATTCAAAGTAGTCAAACGCAAGGTTCCTGTAGCTTCAGCGGTGGGGTTATTTATAATTTCATAGGTAGCGTTCTTATCTTCCCAATACTTTGTGTTATCAAACCCGGTTATACCTGCAGAGGTTCCGATTTCAATATAGTCAATGTTACCTCCGCTTGCCTTGAGATACTCAAACTTCAGCTTGTTTTCACCCTTTTGTACGGTTATTTCGGTTTCAACAACAGTAAATATCATATAACTGTTGTGTCCAAGCTGCTCGCACTTGCTCTTTTCAATTACAAGCGCAGGATCATTCTCCGACCAACCGTTGTTGGTGATGTTGATAATCTCAGCTACGTTAGTAGTATCCATGCCAGGAGCAATGCTTATCATCATCCTTAAGGTTACACCGCTGTACGCAGCATCGGAATTAAAGGTGAAGGTAATCTCCGTTCCGTTAAGGTTTGCATTACGTGTAGCAAATCCACCGCTTAAGCGCAAATCGAAGCCCAGATGTCTAAAGTCATTAAAGACCTCGCCGTTTGCCAGAAGCAATTCCGCACATTCAACTTCCATACGGTAGAAAGTCTTTGTTCCTTCATCCTTGGGATTCTCAGGCATTACAACAGGAACCTTTGGCTCATAATGCTCAATAGAATCAAACCCCATGTCACCGAGATTGATTCCGTCAGACGAGCCAACTCCAATACCTAAGTTGCTACCACCGTTAGATGAGTCGCCATCCGTAGTGGGAGGAGTTTCGTCTCCTGGTGAGTTCGGGTTGCACGACGCGAATGATACCATGAGCGATAGTATCAACAAGCAAACCAGAAACAACATTCTGCTTTTTTTCATTGTTTTCTCTCCTTTTACTGTATCTTTCTATTTAGTTTTGCCCTTGCCAACATTGTTTGTTTTGGTATGATGTAAACGTAGTGCAACATCATACCAAAAGGGGTACCCCTTTTGCGTTTTTATCAATTTGTACATTTTTTGAGTAATTTTAAAAACGTTTTTGTGGTTTATTATCATTATATCACAAGTTTTTAATAAAATCAATTGCAATTTTTGCATAATTTCATTGCATTTCTTCTACTGTGCAATTTGGGGGTTGCATTTTTTACTTTCTTTTGCT
>CAZSIA010000042.1:0-9557 GCA_964606905.1 uncultured Anaeroplasmataceae bacterium
TCTATTTTTATAATTTTTCTCCACTTATAGGTATTATAAAATATTATAAATGTTTTCAATAAAGTCAATATTTTCTATTTCTTTTTCAAATCCGCTAGGATTTATAAAACCAATTTTGAAAACTCTAATACCATTTATGTTGTTAATTTGTTCTATTTCTTTGTTAACATTTGAAACACTCATTTTACCTGTTAAATATTTAACTTCGTAAATTGCATATCCATTATCTAATTCTAAAACAACATCAAATTCACCATTTTTCTTGTTTTTAGAATCATCATAATAATATGTTCCTATATTTTTAATACCTCTTAATTTTGATTTTTTTACTAATAATGAAAAATACATTCTTGCTTGTTCTTCAAATCTATGCGAAATGTATGTATTGATAGATTTCTCTATATATTCATTATAAAATGCTTCTGGTCCTAACATATTTAGTGAGCTTTTATATTTATATATATATGTAAAATAAAACCTTAAAACATTATCGTTAATTTCATAATAAGCTTTTTTAGAATCATTTGGTTTATTAATTGGATATACTTTTTTTATTATTCTCAATTCTAATAATGCATTTAACTGTTTAGCTAATTTACCTGTTTTTTCTTTATCTAAAACCACCTCTAAATCTTTGTATTTTAATTTAGAGTTTGATAACAATGATAAAATGCTTTTAACATTCATCTTAGATGAAGCATCAGATAACAATAAATTATCTGCATAATTAAAAACACTACTGTGCTCATTCAAAAATAAATTAATAATATTTTCTTTTAAAGACAATCTATTATCTATAGATTCATTTATAAATGGTGAACCACCAAAAACACTATAAAATGCAATTTTATCATAATCACTTAAAGAATTATAATAATAACTAGATTCTATATAATTAAACTCTTCTACATTAATTATATTTTTAAATCTACCATATAAAGGATTACCCTCTTTAAGCAAATCTTGCATCATACCTATATGAGAACCACTAATTATAAATTTAATATTACAACATTCATCCATTATTTTTTGGAATAAGCTATCTACTTTTTTTGAATTTTCACTTTCCTTTAAGTACGGAAATTCATCTATAACAAAAACAATTTCATCATAATTAGAATTAATAAATAAAAATAAATCATAAAAATTATCAAAATTTATATTATATTTTAATATTTTATTTCTTAATAAATCATTGGCCATATAATATAAATTTTCTTCTAAACTTGTTTTTAAACATTCAAAATAATAGTAAGTCTTTCCAGAACTTTGGATATATTCTTTTATTAATGATGTTTTTCCAACTCTTCTTTTCCCATATACTATAACATTTCCATCAATGCTTAAAGTATTTAATTCTTTTTCTCTATACAAAAACATATTATCACCCTTACTGATTCATTTTTCACTGAATTTGTTTTCAGTATTATTATAACTTATATTTGTATACTTGTAAAGTATATATTATATTTAACAATAATATAATTTTTATTACTTTTAATTCTCTATATATAGAAAAAAGACCGCTCTTTCGAACGATCTTATATAATCTTTTATACGTTTGCTTACTGTAATTTTTCCAAATTCAAATTATCATATTTTTTCAAAATGAACTTGTAATATTACAAAATGTTAAATTACAAACCAATTTTGAACGAAAATTACAAAAACAACCTGAAAAATAA
The DNA here is from genome assembly GCA_964606905.1 of uncultured Anaeroplasmataceae bacterium. Lineage (GTDB taxonomy): Bacteria > Bacillota_I > Bacilli_A > Acholeplasmatales > Anaeroplasmataceae > CAZSIA01. Next base: position 1,686 of record CAZSIA010000042.1, read on the forward strand.
AAAACGACCGACCGAACGCACGAACTCATACGGAGCCCATGGTGGAGTCGGAACGGACGAACCTTGATTTATATTAGTTGTTAAAGAAAGTATGATGTGAGTCAAATATGGAGCTAATATGGACGCCAGAATGCAAAAAAGACCGCTCTTTCGAACGATCTTGTAATTGATTATTTTCTTTTGTCTGCCTTTACGTCGCGACATAATCTTGCCTGTATTTTTCCAAATCCGGTCTGTCAAAAAAATTCAAACTAGACTTGTAAAACTACAATAATTATTATTCTTTAACGAATGGTAATAATGCCATATGTCTTGCGTTTTTAATTGCTTTAACTAATAAACGTTGATATTTAGCAGATGTACCTGTTACACGACGAGATAAGATTTTACCTCTATCAGAAATAAATCTTTTTAATAATTCAACATCTTTAAAGTCAATGTGTTCGATTTTATTTACTGTAAAATAACATACTTTTCTTCTACGACGCATGTTATTGTTACGATTGTATCCTTGTTGCATAACTTTATCCTCCTTATTTAGAATGGTAGATCATCTTCAGAAACTTCAAATTCAATATGATTTGTTGTTTCAGTATGACTTGGTGTTTCTCTTACTGGTTGAAATCCGTTACCGAATGGTGGTTGTGGTTGGTACCCTTCATTTTTAGAAGCTGGTTCTAAATTTGAAACAGATTCAACTAGTATATCAAATGCTTGACGGTTATTCCCGTTTGCGTCTACATAACTATTTGTTTGAATGCGTCCTTCAACAGCTAATTGATTGCCTTTACGAACATAGTTTCTCATAAATTCTGCTTGAGCTCTCCAAGCAACACAATTAATAAAATCAGCTTGTCTTTCACCATTTTGATCTTTGAACGGACGATTTACAGCTAAAGTAAAACGTACATAAGGGATACCTGCACTAGTTTGTTGAGTTTCAGGGTCTCTTGTAATTCGACCAACTAATACTACTCTGTTAATCATAATTATTCCTCCTATTACGCAGCTTTAACTACGATATGACGCATTACGTTTTCGTTAATGTTAGCACGACGTGTAAATTCGTTACATGCTTCAGCAGTTGCTTCAACATTTAATAAAACATAATAACCTTTACGCATATGATTGATTTCATAAGCTAAGTCTTTAAGTCCTAGTTCTTTGCATTCTAAAACTGTAGAGTTGTTAGAAGTAAAAGCATCACTTAATTCAGCGATAACACTTTTAATTCCTTCTTCATCTAAGTTTGCTCGAACGATATACATAACTTCATATTTTGTCATTTCACGAGCACCTCCTTCTGGTCTAATGGCTTAATTTCTTTCAATTAAGCAAGGCTTGCACAATTACGCGCCTATATATTGTAACATAATACATATTTTTAAGCAAGCAAATAATTTATAAAATTAATAATAATTTTAATAAATAAAAGCTTACTAGAAAGTAAGCTAATAAATTAATTTTCAATTTTCTTAAGTTCTTGTCTTTTTGCCAAATACATTCTAACTAAAAAGATAATATGAACAATAACTAACATGACATTCGTTAGCGCTGTCGACCATGTATTTGTATTAATACCATAAATGATAAAAAAGATTGCACCAACAATATTTATAATTCTAATCCACTTAATATCTTTCAGTAAAAAAGAAGTTAAAACAAAAATACAACCTAAATAACCTACTACTTCAATTACAACTTTCCCTTGTAATATAAGTTCCAAACACTTTTCCCCTTTATTCTTTTATTTGCAGTTTATATCCAACTTTTAATAAAGTAATTAATTCAAAATTAGTTTTAATAAAAACCTTTTGTCTTAATGCTTTCACATGCATATCAATAGAGCGTGAATTATCTTGATTGTCACTCCAAAATTTCTTCAGCAATTCATCTTTTGTCACAATCATATTGACCCGTTCAAAAAGGAACAATAATAAATCAAACTCTTTTCGTGTAAGAATTATTTGTTCATCATTAATCCTTACGCTTCTACTGTTTATATCAATTGACAAATTATCATAAACTAAAGTATCCTTAAAACCAAATCTCCTTAATACCGCATTAATTCTACTAACTAATTCGTTAAATCCAAAAGGCTTTGAAATATAATCGTCAGCCCCTAAATCTAAGCAATGTACTTTTTCTTTTTCACTAGATAATCCACTAACAACAATAATCGGAATATTGTGCATAACTAAATTTGATTTAACATACTTTAATACTTCCGCCCCGTCAATATTTGGAAGCATTAAATCAAGTAATATTATATCAGGTTTTCGATTTCGAATTGCGTCGAAAAAAAGTCGATAGTCACTAAAAGTTTCAATATGAAAACCAGTTGATATTAAAAACTCTTTAATTATTTCAGAAAGGGTTAAATCATCTTCAAGCAAGTATACTGTTTTCATATACCCATCTCCTATTCTCTTTCTTTTTTCGGTGCTTTTTTTCTTAATAAATTAGCCGCTTCTGGGGCTAGTTTAAAGGTACTTCCATCTGTTAATTGTAGTAAACAATAATTATTTAACACATTTGATGAAACTGTATAAGTATATCTTCTATACTCATAACCATAAGTTTCTTTTTCTTTTCCATTATATATATAAGGCTTTAACATTTGATAAAAATCAATCTCATCAACATGGAAAGACAGCGGTCTTTTTCTTACAAATTCTTGATCAAAAATCTTTAACGCCGGGCGTTTGTTATTTGGAGCTTTAAATTTGTTAGGTAAGAGATATTTTGTTTCCTTTAATAAATCGTCAAATAGATAAAAATCATATCCATCAGTAACTATTAATAATAAGTTATTTTGAAGATATCCATTCTTCATAAATTGATGTTCGACAAATAAAGTTTCAAACCCTTCAAACTCATTTAATCGTTCGATATAAAAGTCTTTTAATAATTCTAAATATGAAATAATTTTTTTAGTATTCCCTTTTTTTAAAAGAATAAACAAAAGTAAAGACAACAAAACGGTAGTTATAATAATATTTAAAACCAATAATTTGATTTTAATTAAACAAAAAACAACAAGACCAACAAATAATATTGTAGTTAAAATTTTATAAAATAATGAGAAAGCCGAATCGGTTATTCCTAACTTTTTAGCTAAAATATCAACTTCTTTTTCTGTTAATGTTTCTCCTCTTCGACTTTTACTATAAAGTTTACTTAATCTCATCTTTACTCCTTAGTGGTTGTTGTATATCCAATATCAAAATTAACTACTACAAATAGTGGTCCGTGTTTTAAAAGTTCGTCTTGAATAATTCTTTTTATTTCTTCTTTTTTATCTTTCATATCAAAAGGAATAACACAATCAAAAATTATATTAGTATGTGTTTCACCCTTAACAATTCTAAAATCATGAAATGTAACCTTATCAGAATAATTAGCTAAAACATTAGAAACTATTTCACGATATTCCTTAATCTCTTCATTATGAATATCAATTGGGTCCATATGGATTACTAATTCAATATGATGTTTTTCTTTAATAATTCTTTCGATATTATCAATTAAATCATGCGAAACATTAATATTTGATAATGAATCAACTTCGACATGAACGCTCATAAAACAAGTAGTTGGACCATACATATGACAAATCACATCATGAATTCCAAATACTCCATCAAAGGCTTCGATATCAGTTATAATTTTTTTAACAAATTCACTATCAGGTCCTATACCAATTAAAGGGTTAATTGTTTCAAAAATTAATTTAACTCCAGAAACAATAATAAAGACTGCTACAAAAATACCCATTAAACTATCTAAACTAATATAATAACCAAATAAACTTATTTTAGGGAAAATCATCGAAATGATTGTCGCAATTAAAATAGTTGATGTGGAAATCATATCATTTATTGAATCAGAAGCTGTTGCTTCTAAGGGTAAAGAATTAATTAATTTACCAATTTTTTTATTAAAAATACCTTGCCATAGTTTAATTAAGATTGAAATTACTAATACTATAATTGTAGCCACTGAATAATTCATTGCTGTATATAGAGTTAAACCAGCGATAAAATTAGTAAAAGATTCAGTCAATAATTCAAAACCAATAAGAATAATAAAAATACTAACAAACAAACTAGAAATATATTCAATTCTTTCATGTCCATATGGATGATCCTCATCAGCAGGTTTACTTGCCATATGAATTCCAAATAAAGTAATTGCTGAACTACCCATATCACTTAAATTATTGAAGCTATCACCTATAATAGCAATACTACCAGCAAAAATCCCAATTAATAATTTAGCCACAAATAACAACAAATTAGAAACTATCCCAACAATTGTAGCTAACTTCCCGTGTGCTTCTCGTACTATAGGATCATCTACATTATTATAATTTTTTATAAAAAGTTTTCTAAAAATATTAATCATATACTACTCATTCCTTCACTAAATATTATACCATTTGCTGCTAAATTTTCACACTATAAATTGTAAGAGAGGTCAGAAAATGACATTTATTAAAAAAATTTTTAAAATTCTAGTAATTTTAACATTAATATTTATTACATTAGTTTTTATTGATTTACAAAGTTCTAAAATAAACAGTGTAGAGGAAATATCAAAACTTACGAAAGTAAAATTATATGATACAAATGGTTCTCTCTTTTACGAAATAAATAATCTACATGAATCTAGTTATGTGAATATTCAAGATATAAGTGAAAACATCATTAAAACGATAATTGAAATCGAAGATAAACGTTTTTATAAACATATCGGCTTTGATCCAATAAGAATTACGAAAGCCTTCTTCAATAACATTAGCGGAAATCCAATCATAGGTGGGTCTACTATCACTCAACAATATGTTAAAAATATTTATTTATCTAACGAAAAAAGCATCAGCAGAAAAATTAAAGAATTATATTACGCAATTAAACTAGAAACGATCTATGATAAAAACGAAATACTAGAAGGATATTTAAACACTATCTATTTTAATCATGGAATATACGGAATTTATGACGCATCTATATTTTATTTTAATAAAAAACCAATTGATATTACTTTAGCAGAAGCGGCAACCCTAGTGGCTATAATTAAAGCTCCTAGTACTTATTCTCCAATAGTAAATATAGAGGAAAACAATAATAGAAAAAATCTTATATTAGATACATTATTTAAAAACAAGACAATTGATATAAATGAATATCAAGAAGCCTTAAATCAAACTATTAAAATCACAAAAACTAAACAGCAAAAATACTCTGATTCAGTTTTATTTTATAAAGATATTGTGCTAAGTGAAATTAAAAAAACAGCCTTAAAAAGCCAAAATATTGAAATTTACACATCATTTAATATTGAAATTAATAACTATATAGACAATTATATCAAAAACAATCCAATCTATTCAGATTTAGGAATTGTTATCTTAAACAACTTAGGAGAAATAGTTGCAATAACCTCTAAAAACTACAACCTTTCAACCTATAACGTAGCACTATCTTCTAATAGAATGATTGGTTCAACAATTAAACCAATGTTATATTATGAAGCGTTAGAATATGGTTTAAGTTCGCTATCAAAATTTAAGAGTGAACCAACTGTTTTTTATATCAATCAAAAACCTTATGAATTTAAAAACTATAACAACAAATACGAAAACAATAAAATAACAATGGGCTATGCCATTGCAACAAGCGACAATATTTATGCTGTTAAAACACATCTTTATATTGGAAGTAAAAAACTCATTTCTTTTCTAAATAAATTTAATGTAACAGTTAAAGATAATTATCCTTCATTAGCGCTAGGAACAGCTGAAATGTCACTCTTAAAACTTACTTCCATCTATAATACTTTCTCTAGATTAGGATTATATTCAGAACCAAAAACAGTTAGATATATTAACGCAAATAACTTTAAATACTTAATCAAAAATCAAGACAATATAAAACTATTAAAAGCTTCTAATTCTTTTATTATAAATGAATTATTAAGCAATACTTTTGATTCAAACTTAAACGGAAAAGTAAATGTCACGGGCCTAAGTATAGCCGATAGACTAATTAGTAAAGTATCCGGAAAGACTGGTCTTACCGATTATGATTCTTATATGATTGGTTATACACCCTTATATACTGTAGGTATTTGGAGTGGAAATATTGATAACTCATTACACACAGATACATTGTCTAAAAATTTTCCCAAACAAGCATTTTTAAATATTATTAATTTTTTGTCAATAGAAAATAAAAACATTTGGTATGATGTACCAAATGATGTTTATTCTATATTTACAAGTCCAACAGGATTTAATAACAATTATTTAAAAAAAGTATACTTCAAACGTTAATTAAGCCATGCAGCGCCTACTAAAACAATTAAAATAAATAATACAAGAATAAAAGCATATCCTCCACTACTGTTATTACAACAATTATTATTAGTTGTATTCGTTGTCTTACATCCACAAGAGTCCATTATATCACCTCATTATAAGATATGCAGAAGTGATAATTAAGGTTAGGATTCCTATTTATTATAACTTAAAGAAATCAATACTATTTCGATCTAATATTTCCTCTAATTCATTAATATCAATCTCTCTAATCATTGAAAGTTCTTCTAAAACCCTTCTTACATAAGCTGGCTCATTACGTTTACCACGATATGGTTCAGGTGCTAGATATGGACAATCTGTTTCAATTAATAACCTATCTAACGGAACAATAGCAGCTACTTCTTTGGGTTTTTTTCCATTTTTAAATGTAACCGGTCCTCCTAAAGAAATGTAACCACCTAAATCAATAAATCTCATCGCCATTTCTGCACTACCTGAAAAACAATGCATAACAAAACGAAGTTTATTTTTATATTCACTTAAAATATCATATACATCTTCAACTGCATCTCGACAGTGAACAACAAGTGGTAAATCATATTTAATCGCGATTAAAATTTGCGATTTAAATAACCACTTTTGTTTATCTTTATTATCTTTTACCCAATAATAATCCAAACCACATTCACCAATTGCATAAACTTTATTATTTTTTATAAACTCAATAAATTCATTAATATCTTCTTCAAAAATCTCATTAGCTTCACTTGGATGATATCCCGCAGTAGGATAAACAAAGTCATATTTGCTTGCTAATTCAATAGCTAATTTATTCGTTCCTTTACTAAAGCCTACAACTACTACTTTATTTATTTTTGCATCAACTAAGCGGTTTATTACTTCTTCTCTATCACTATCAAATTGACTGTCAAAAATATGAGCATGTGTATCTATTGCCATATATAATCACCATCCACACCAATTATAACAAAAAAAACTCAGTAATTAAACTGAGTTTTTAAATTAATATAATTTTTGAATTATTCGATGATTTCAGTTACTGAACCAGCACCAACTGTACGTCCACCTTCACGAATAGAGAACTTAGTTCCTTGTTCGATAGCGATTGGGTGAATTAATTCAACGTTCATAACAGTATTATCACCTGGCATTACCATTTCTACACCTGGTTCAAGGTTAATAATACCTGTAACGTCAGTTGTACGGAAATAGAATTGAGGGCGATAGTTAGAGAAGAATGGAGTATGACGTCCACCTTCTTCTTTGCTTAATACGTAAACTTGAGCTTTGAATTTTGTGTGTGGATTAACTGATTTTGGTTTTGCTAAAACTTGACCACGTTCAACTTGGTCACGGTTGATACCACGTAATAACACACCAATGTTATCACCAGCTTCAGCATAGTCTAATAATTTACGGAACATTTCTACACCAGTAACTACTGAAGATAATGTTTCATTAATACCAACGATTTCAACGCTGTCACCAACTCTTACTTGACCACGTTCAACACGTCCTGTAGCAAC
>CAZSIA010000043.1:0-9515 GCA_964606905.1 uncultured Anaeroplasmataceae bacterium
TGAAAAGAACATTAATTACAGGTGCATCAAGCGGATTAGGAAAAGAATTAGCAAAACTTTATGCAAAAGATAACAATAATTTAATTTTAGTAGCTCGAAATGAAATAAAATTAAATGAAGTAAAAAAAGAAATATTAGCTTTATATAATGTTGAATGTGATATTTTAGTAGCTGACTTATCTTTAAAAAATGAATGGGAAAAAGTATATAATTATACAAAAGAAAAAGGGTACTTTGTAAACAACCTTGTAAACAATGCAGGTTTTGGAGATCGAACTGACTTTTTAGAAATGGATATTGATTTCCAAATTAAAATGACCGAAGTAAACTGCAATGCAGCATTATACTTTACAAGAATGTTTTTAAACATGATGGTTGAAAAAAACGAAGGACATATCATTAATGTAGCTTCTATTGCTTCTTTTATGCCAGGACCATATATGGCAACTTATCACGCAACTAAAGGATATCTTCTACTTTTAGGCGAAGCAATAAGCTATGAATTAAAGAAAACAAAAGTTAAACTTTTAACACTATGCCCTGGTCCATTCAATTCAGAATTTGTCAGCAAAGCTCACAACGACTATACATTTAAAAAGATTAAACCTATTGAAGCAAGCGAAGTCGCAAAATATGGATATAAGATGTCTTTAAAAGGAAAATGTGTGGCGATTGTCGGATTTAAGAATAAATTAACTGTTTTCGCTACAAGATTTGCTCCAAGAAGTTTTGTAACAAAAACAAGTGCTAAAACAATGAAAAAAGATGTATAAATGGAGGTAAAATATGAAGTTTATTGGAAATGGAAAGACTGCAACAATTACTGAAAATAAACTAGTAATAACTAAAAGCGGTTTAATTGGCTACATAGATGGCAAGAATGGTCATATTCATGACACTGTTATTAATATAAATGAAATTACAAATATCGAATGTAAAGATGCTTCAATATTTAGCAACGGTTTCATAAGAATAAGTGTTAATGGTAAACACACTCCTAACACAACAATAATGTTTATGCCAAAACGTGGAATTTATCAAGAAGCTCTTGCATTTACACAAACATTAGATATTTTAAGACAACAATATAAAAGCTCTAGTAATTTCTCAGTTGCTGACGAAATTAAAAAATTTAAAGAATTGCTTGATATGGGCGCAATCACTTACGAAGAATTTGAAAAAAAGAAAAAAGAATTATTAAATTAATAAAGTTTTAATAAAATTATCATCCTCAACAGAAAAAAATTAAACAATTATTTTAAGAGATTAATAAAAATCTCTTTTTTTTAAAAAAACTGCCCACTAAGATTAATTAATCTTACTAGACAGATTGTTATTTTTTCTTTTTAACATTACAAAACTTATTTAATTCTTGCTACTTCTCCCCATGGAGGAGTGATTTTATCATTATTAATAATCCAAATTACCGGAATCCCTCTTCGAACACTTTCCTTTGGAAATCTAGCGTACCCATCGGTTAAAATTATTATCGCTTTAGGTTTAACCTCTAATTTATCTACATAATCAAATACTGCAAAGAAATTAGTTCCACCTCCGCCTTTAGGAGTAATATCTAAAATATCTTCTACTGAACTGAATAGAACTGGTTCATAGACACAATAATCAAAAAATCCCAAATAACCGGTTAGACTAGGAAACTGCTCTAAAGCACCCTTAATTTCCGAAAATGCTTGAGTTACTTGTTCATTATTAACAGAACCAGATGTATCAATCATAAATAATATTTCTTTAGGGTCGTCAGCTACTTCTACTAGTTCATTAAAATCAGGCATAAAAAATGGACCATCTATCCTTCTATCTGGCGGAGTAAAAGAATAATCTCCGACTTCTAAAGAAATAAAATCATTAAGTAATACTTTCCAATCTATCGTAGCCTTCTTTAATTCATTAATATATCGTTTTACACCTAATGGTATATTTCCAATTGCTTCTTCTCTTTTCGCACACGCCTCTGCAGCATTAACAATTCTTTTCTCCCATTCGTCAATCGTGAATTCATCATCTACTTCTTGCCAATGAGTATGATCATCAAAAGAATTATCTTTCGTTTGTGAACTGCCACTTTTTTGCATTTCATCTTTAATTAGCATCTTATAAACTTCTTCTGCAGTGTATAAATAACCTTCTTTTTCATTAGGCGCAAGATGCATCATTTCTCCGTATTGTTCAATTGTAATGGCTTTTAAATCCATATTATTTGAATATAAAATATTTGAATTAACCACAATATCACATGCAATATTAAATAAATATGGATTGACTTTTCTACCTCTAAAGCAATGTTTAAATACTACATGCAAGATTTCATGCATTAAAACAAAATCGACCTCATCATTACTTAAGGAATCTAAAAACAAAGGGTTAAAATTAATACAATATCCATCAGTATAAGCGGTGTTGCATTCTTGGTCTAATCCAAAATGCATATGCATTAATAATAAACCATAAAAACCATATCTATTTAAAATTCTAAATCTTGATAATAAAAGTTTTTGAGTATATTTTTTTGTTTCTTCACTAGTTAAGTTCATCTAACAATCTTCCTTTACTAGATAACCATTTACTAAAGGCAGGTATCCTTAACAAGCGCTTTTGATAATCTTTTTCAATATATAAATAGTCTTTTAATAAAATTGTTGAAAATTCTGGTGAAAGTTTCATCGCATAATTAATACTATTTTCAATTGCTAATAAATCATCTTTATGCAATTTAGCATATGCAAGCATTGAACTAATTAAAGCATAAACAACGTCAGGTCTTTTTGGAACTTCAACATATCTTCCTTTAAAAATCGCTTCAATATCTGGCAAATTCTCATAAATATTACACCAACTTCTAAATTCAACAGCTACACCTTTTCCAACTAAGCCAGCTACTAAATGATATACTTCTTTAATATCACTTGAAACATTATTTAAAACATCAGACACCATTTCCCATGTTCTTGGTGTAGCATAAGCAAGTGTTGAAGTTTTAACTTCTTTTTCAATTAAATAGTCCGGTTTGAATTTTAAAAAACCTAAAACTTTCGAATTTATCCCTTTAGCTACTGCCCATTTATTCCATGAAGCAAAATTAGATTCTACTTCTAAATGTAGTAATCTGTTCGCTAAAGCTTTTGGCATTGCATAAGCAACTGATTTATCAGTAGTACGGTTTCCAGCAGCAATTACGATACAATTATCAGGCAAACGATGTTCGCCAACAGTACGGTCCAATGTAATTTGATATGCAGCAGCTTGAACTGATTGTGGAGCAGCAGTAATTTCATCTAAAAATAAAATATTAATTACACTACTAGATGGATCCATTTGAAAAATCTTTGGTTTTAACCATACTGCTAATGTTTTATCTTCGTTAGCTGTCGGAATACCTCTTAAATCAATCGGATTAAACAATAACAATCTAACATCAACTACATTAACACGCTTATATGTTTCATATTCTAATATTTTAGCAAGTTCTTTAATTGATTGTGATTTACCAACCCCAGGAGGACCCCATAACATTACTGAAGGTGTTTTTTTCAAATCTAAACCTTTATTAATTACGTTTTTATACATAAAAGCTAATGTATCAATACATTCACCAGTCGATAAAACTGGAATTGTAGCAATCTTTAATTCATCCATAACTAATCATTTAACTCCTTATCTATTTTTTCTAATTTTTCCTTCAACTCTGAAATCATTGGTTCATAGTCAATTTGCTTTTCTAATATTTCTTTAATTGAAATCTCTTTTTCCTTTAATAAAATAATTTCATATTCTAATTCTTTTTTCTTTTTACCTAAATTTTCAAAATAATTATCAATTCTTATTAGAGAACCAGAAGCAGAATTAGACATTTCAATCTTATGTTTATGAGTAGCAACTGCCCAAATGTATGGTTTAGGTTCAGTCATATTCATTGGTAAAATAAGTTCAAATCCTTGATATGATAAAAGTGTTCTTTCTTCTTTCATCATTACATTAGTTAAAACCTCATCATAAATATAATTTCTTATCTCATTTCTTTCTTCGGCACTATATTCACGTTTAGAACCAATGTATATCGCATAATCATAAGTATAATTATTAATTAATTCTTCCAATTCTTCAATTTTCTTTGGAATCTCTAATAGTTCTCGTTCATATCGAGAACGAAGCTGTTGATCATTATTATGCAAAAGTCTTAACCGATTAAGTTCATTATAAATCTCAAATCGTTCACGCAAACGACTATTACCAATCGCTAATGCTTTAACTTCTCCATAATTTAAAACGATGTCACTAACATCTAAAACACTTCTTACACTAATTGAATTAGCTAATAATTCATCGATAAACTTTTGTTTTGTTTCTAGTAATTGCCATGAATATGCATCAAAAGAGCCTTCTTGAATATATCGATAAATAAACACTTCTTTATTTTCATTACCCTGGCGAATAATTCTACCTTCCCTTTGAATCATATCAGCAGGTCGCCACGGAACATCTAGATGATGAATCGCAATTAATTTATTTTGAACATTAACACCAATACCTAATTTAAATGTTGAACCAACTAAGATTCTGATTTCACCATTATTTACTTTATCAAACATCGCTTGTCTTTGCTTATCAGTTTTAGCTTCATGAACAAAGGCAATTTCTTGAGGTTTAATTCCATATAAAAGTAAAACTCTTTTTAATTCATCATAAATATTAAATCCATCTTTAGGTGTAGAACAATCACAAAAAACAAGTTGAGTCGCTTTTGTAAGGTTTGTTTTAATATATAAATCACAAACCCTTTCAGCGCAACTATAAACTTTAGTAAATATTTTATTTTGTCTTGTATTAGGGTTGACTAAACGTAAATCTAATGCAGCTAATCTTCCATCAGTTGTAACCTTAAGCATATTATCATCAATTCGCTTAACAAATCCTGTTCTAATCATTGTAGCACGTGCTGATAATTCTTCGATGTATTCATTAAGTTCAATTGTTTTTTTCAAAACAATATCTTTATAACCATTAAATTCAGGTAATTCAGTATTCTTTTCTAGCCTATGAAAATCAGCTACATTCGCTAAAATAGTAGTGAGTTCTGGCAAATTATGAAAACGAGATAATCTCGTTGCCATACGATACCCTTTAGCGTCAACATCTACCTCTAACTCTTCATTTTTTTCCGCAAACATTGCAACCCAATTATCGAAACTATGAATGTTTAAAAGTTTTAATTCACCTTCTTGTAAGTATCTTTGGAAAACATAACAGTCAGTAATTGAGTTAGTAATTGGTGTTCCGGTTGCCATAATAACCCCACCATCAGAAAGCGAATTCATATAACTAACTTTCTCAACCATTCCTAAACATTTAGTTGAACCATTATAACTAATACCTAACATATTAATAAGACCAGTTTGGATTGGAACATTTTTATAAAAATGAGCTTCATCAACATAAAGTCTTGTAATACCTAGCTTGTCAAATGTAATATCATCATTGATATCAAATTCTTTTTCGCGTAAAGCACTTAACTCATTCTCAATCTCAGTTAATCTCGCTTCAGATATATAAGAAATTGTAGATAAATTATTTATTTCAACAAATTCATCTTCTAACTTTTTAATTCTAATTGAATTAGATAATTCAATAGAATCAAAAGACGAATGAGCTAAAATAATTGCGTTATAGTTATTATTTTTAATATCAAGCAATGTAGCCCTTCTTTTTCCAGGAGCAAAATCTTTAGGGTAACATACCTTTACTTTTGATTTTGGATATAAATAACTATAAGCTTCCGCCCATTGCGATAAAATATTGTTTGGTACGACATACATATTTTTTCTAGATAGTCCCATTCTAATTAATTCTTCACCAGAGGCAATCATAATATAAGTCTTACCAGTCCCAACGTCATGAGCAAGTAATGTATTTTTATTAAAAATAATTCTAGCAATTGAATTCTTTTGATAATCATAAAGCTTAACAAGCGGATTCATATTAACAAAATCTAAAAAGTCACCATTATAAACACGACAAACATTATAACCATACAAACTATTATAAGCCTCAGTTATGCGTTTTTTTCGTTCTTCGTTATTGAAAATATAATCATGAAAAACCATATTTAAAATCTTTTGTTTTTCAACAGCTAAAAGCATATCTGCCTGATCATAATATTTATTCCCTCGACTGTCTGTTTTGCTAATTACAACAGTCTTCATATTTAGCGCACTAAGTAAAATACTTAATCCACTACGATTTCTCGTTTTATATTGATAATCAAATTTTGAATAATAATTGTTGTAATTTCTTATTTTAGGTTTAATATCCCAAATATTTGTTTTAGGATCTTTTGAAATCAAATCCTTATGCCAAGATGAATTAGCCACACCCATAATATCAACTATAAAATCTTTGATTATATCTTCAGGTATCCATGAGGAAGCAATAGTAACATAAATTTCTGACGAAGTAACTCCATGCGGCAAAACCCTTTTAATAGCTTTAATATTTTCGGAAAAATAACTATTATATTTTAGGTTCGCTTCTTCTGCAATCTTAAGTCTTTGAAGCAAATTTCCAGATAAATATTCATCAGCAGTAACCCACCCTTTATAAAAGCACTCTTCCCATTTATTAGGGTCTTGATAAATAGAACCTTTTAATTTTTGAATAACTTCCTTAATTGGTAAAGTTGTAACTCTAGCTATATACTCTAAATCTACATAGCCAAAAGTTTTCAAACTATGAACTAATCCATCTGATGCTGTTTCAGCATATATATCTTCAATTACTACATTTGAAGAAAAAGCACTATCCCAATCCATATTAAGTTCAGTTTGAGTAACATTAATTGGGGTTTCCAATATTTCATTAATTTCCGCTAATGGATCATATACTACTTCCTTTGGTGGATATACAACTTTCAAACGATACTCTAAATCAAGCATTAATGCTTCAAGCGTATATTTAAGTGGAGAATTTTCGTCATTTAAAGAAATTACTTTATGTAACTTTTCTAAAATCTTCATTTCCTTAACATCTTTAAGCGCTAATGTAAGTTCATTAGTTGAAGCATAAGCTAATCTTTCAGGAAGTCCACAACTTATAAAGGTAGCTTCAATTGATAATGTCTCAATAGCCATTTCTAAAAACATTTGGGCTTTAGCTAAATCTTTATTACAACCATATCCGTGAGTATACATAAAATAAAGAACTAAAGATGCATTCTTTTCATTGAGAAATGCTTTAATTTGTAATTTTTGAATAATTTTTTCAAACGTTTCTTCCGCTTTTATATCATTCCTTTTTACTGAATAACCCTTTTTATAACAAAGTGCTACACCAAATAGGCAGGCAGGATCATCACTAGAACCAAGTGAATAATATTCAAAAGCTTTTTGATATTCTTTTTTATATTGAGCTTCTCGTGCTAAAGTAAAATAATCCATTACAACCCCTCCTATAAAACTTTTAAAAACTAACGTTCGTTTTCTTCTTCTATTTCTCTTTTTGTTTTTTTCTCAGTTAATCCATCAGATAATAATGATTCCATCGAAACTTCTAAAACTCTAGCAATCTTATATAATGTTTCAGCAGAACACTTACCAATATTAGTCTTGCCACTACAAATATCATTTAATGTTGTGTGAGGCACTCCACTTTCTTTCGCTAATCTATATTTTGTCATGTTTTTTTCTTCAATTATTTTATTAATATCCAAAATAATCACCTCAAAATAATTATATCGGTATACCGAAATAATGTCAATATATATAATTTAATATAAGAAAATAATTTATTTATGTAAAATTTTCCAAAAAAAAATCCCTATTTTCATAGAGATTTGTATATAATATTTAAATTTTATTTACTTTCTAAAGAAGCTTTTCTTTCTTCTTGATTAGTTTTAACCTTAGCTATTTCATCAGCAAAAGTTGTTTCAAAACTACTGCAAATACCATCTTTACTACTATTAACATCAGCTTCAACTTTAGTTAAAATTTCATTGAAATCAAGATTTTCAACTTGTTGTTCATATGTTTCTAATTGTTCATAAAGTTTATTTAAAGCAGCTCTTGTAGTATCAATGCCACTTCTTAATGTATTCATGACAGTTTCAATATCAGCCATAACTTTGTCAATCAATTCTTCTTTAGCCTTAATTTCTAATTCGATTTCAGTAGAATCTTCATTAACAGCTAACTCAACTTTTAATTTAATAACTTCATCTTTATATCCATTTAATTGATTTAAAAGTTTTAAGTATTCACTCTCTTCAGAAACATAAATACCATATTCAAGTTCATTTAATGTTTCTACAGATGATTTAATAGAATTTAATAGGCCACTATATAATTTACCAATAATTGGATTAAGTTCGTTTAATTTCGCAGCAACTTCTTCTTTATAAGCAAATTTAAATTCATATTCTTTAAAGTTTAAGTAGTATTCTTCTAAAGCAATAGTAGCCATTTGAGATTTTTCAATAGTTGCAAGTTCAACCATTTCTAATAAATCTTCATAAGTTAATGCTTCTAACTCTTCATCAGTAATCATTGGATTATATCTTTTTACAATTGCTTCAAAATATTCTCTACCTTTTGCTTCAATTTTTTCATATCTAGCAGCTAAATCATTTTCTTCAATAAATTTATTAACCTTATCTTTTACAACATCATTTATACTAGCTTCTACAGTTGCATTTTCTGAATCAATTGAAACTTTAATATCACGACTTACAAGATCACTATTATAAGTAGCGCTTAATAAATAACCACTTTCTTTAGCTTCAGTTAAAATAATTTCTAAAGCTTCTGATAATTCTTTACCTTCAAAAGAAACATTAATAATCAAAGTCTTTCCATCATCGTTTGTTCCATTTGCGGCTACCACAACATTATCTTCGTCAACAACTAACTCCACACTTGGATTAATCTCAACACTAACGTAACTGTTAGATTCTGATTTTTGTTCTGTATTATTACATCCTGCAACAATAAAAACACTAAAAATTGCAATAATTGCTAAAATCATCATTCTTTTCATTTTCTATATCCTCCTAATTTACTTCACCATATATACAATTAATATTGGTATTTTGTTGGAAATATTTTTAAAAAATAATTTTTTCAAATCCCTAAATAACATTATGACTTTCTTTACACCAATCACTATACCAACCATCTAGTTTTTGTTTATGTTCAACATAAATAGTCACATTATCACTATTGTGAAATACATTCATTTTAACAACCTCTACGCTATCAGGAATATAAATACTTTCTAAACTAGTACACCAAGAAAATGCTCCAAATCCAATATTACAGCGTTTTTATTTTATAAAATAAATATCAAAATTTTATCGACAATTCCCTCAAAAAAACCAATTATAAAAGAAAATATTTTATTAATAATTACTTCAATTTTTAAAGCAATTTCAATAATAAAAACATTCTTGCCCACTTTTTCATTAAGCGGATCTAATTGATTATTTGGATCAATTATTTCTTCTTCCC
>CAZSIA010000044.1:0-9464 GCA_964606905.1 uncultured Anaeroplasmataceae bacterium
GAATGTGGTATTATGACATATGTTTTAACGCTCAAATTAAAAACGGAAATATATCAAGAACATAAAATCAATAAAAGTTTTAATGTCGCTGTTAGAATATATAACAGTCTTTTAGCACATGAAAATAAAAAACTGGAAAAATTAGAAAATGATACGACTTATAAAGAATTACTATACAAAAAAGGAAAGATAAAAGAAGATTTTGCGAAACTAAAAAAAATAAGAAAAGATTATAAATTATCTGAATTTGATTTAATAAAAGATATTAAAGGTATTAGACACCATTATAGTAAAAATATAAGCAGTCAAGTTGGACAAAGACTTGCTAAAAGATTATGGACTTCTTTTTATAAATATTTTACTGGTAAAGGTAAAAGAATAAGTTTTAAGAAGAAAAATACAATTGATTCATTAGAAGGAGCTTCTAATTATAATGGTATTGTTTTTGATGGAAGCAATCTATATTATTTGGATATGATAATTCCTGTTATTATTCCTGATAATGAATATGTGAAAGAATCAATAAAAAGAAAAGTTTGTTATGTAAGATTAATAAGAAAGCCTGCAAAAAATGGTTATTATTACTATGTTCAAATAGTTTTAGATGGAACTGCGCCAACTAAGAAAAGACATTCAACTATCGGAAGAGTTGGTGTGGACATTGGTACTTCTACAATAGCTATAGTATCTGATTATAATGTAAGTATTGATGAGTTAAGTAAAGAAATAAAAGATTATAGTAATGAATTTAAACAGATAGATAGAAAAATAGAACGAAGTAAAAGAATTCTTAATCCTAATAATTATAACGATGATGGAACTTTAAAAACAGGCAAACACAAATGGATTATTTCAAAAAAGTGTAAGAAACTATTTCATAAAAGAAAATATATATATCAAAAAGTTAAAAACATAAGAAAATATCTATATGAATTAATGAGTGATGATATATTAAGTCAAGGTAATGAAATAATAGTTGAGACAATGGATTTCAAATCTTTACAAAAACGCAAAAAAGAAACAGAAAAGACCGAAATGGGAAGATTTAAAAAGAAAAAGCGATTTGGCAAAAGCATTGCCAAACACGCTCCAAGTATACTTATAAATATTATTGAAAGAAAAGCGCCTACTTTTAACGCGCAAATAATAAAAGTTGATAAATTTAAATATAGGGCTAGTCAGTATAATCATATTACTGGTGAATATGTAAAACACAAATTAAATGAAAGACGTTATGATATTGGTGGTTATGAATGTCAAAGAGATTTATATAGTGCATTTTTGCTAAAGTGTTATAAAAACGCTGAGGAAATAGATACATTGTTATGTTTTAGCGAATTTGAAAGATTTAAAGAATTACATGAATTAGAAAGCAAAAGATTAAGTGGCCAAAAAAATATTAGTTGTATTGGGTATTAAAAAAAAGAGTAAAATTCACTTACTTAAATAAATATATTACTGGTTTAGAAGCGAACCATATGATTCTAGGTAACTAATTTGCATCTATTACAATTTAGTATAGAATTAAAGTCTTAGAAAATAGTAGGTAAACTATTTGATAGCAAACTACAAAGTATCTAAGAATCTTGTGACTTTAGTCATGAGAGCTTCAATAGATGAACCATATAATAATTATTAGCTAACTCTATAAAAAGAGTTAGTTTTATTTTAATTGGTTGACTTAATATTTTAATAAAACTATAATGAAATAGAAGTTATTTATTTAATAAATAAAAAGGAGGCTGGTTTTAATGCGTGATTTTATAGTTGAAATTATAAATTTAGTAGAACATGAAGAAAATAATGAAAAGTTGATCGATGAATTGAGCCAGTACCATCCAAGTGATATTGCGGACGCTTTTATTGAATTAAAAGATGAAACTTTACTAAGATTATATGATATTTTGCCTAGTGAACTTTTAGCGGATATTATTACTTTTATTGAAGATAAAGAACGTTATTTAAATTTGATGGAAAATGAAGATGTTGCTGATATCTTAGATAACATGGAAAGTAATGATGCTGCTGAAATCTTAGAAGAATTAGATGAAGAAGATATTGAAGAAATTCAAGAGTTAGTTGAACCTGAAACATTAGAAGATATCAATCTTATCAATTCTTACGAGGATAATCAAGTAGGGTCTGTAATGAGTACTGACTATATTGAAATTAAGGCTGATCTAACTATTAAAGAAGCTATGAAAACAGTTATTAGTAGTGCAAATGAAGTTGAAAATATCAATGTCTTATACGTTACTGATGATGCGGGAAAATATGTAGGAATTATTACGCTTCGTGATTTGATTAGAGCTCGTAGTACAGATCTTTTAGAAGATATTATTAAAACTAATTATCCATCTTTATATGATTATGCTTTATTAGAAGAAATAGATAATGACATTTTAGATTATGAATTAGAATCATATGGTGTTATAGATCGAAGAGGTATTTTAATCGGTATTGTTAACGATGAAACTTTAATTGATTTATTAGAAGAAGAATTTAAAGAAGACTATGCCATGTTAGCTGGGATTAGTGAAATTGAAGATACTACTGAACCAATTTATAAATCTGTTTTAGCACGTCTTCCTTGGTTAGCTTTCTTGTTAGTTATTGGATTATTAGTTTCTTTACTTACTTCATCATTTGAAGAAGTTATCCTAAATTTAACTACGGTTGTTTTCTTTCAATCATTAATTTTAGGTATGGCTGGTAATACTGGTACTCAGTCACTAGCGGTTACAATTAGTAAACTTAATGATGATGAGAAGAAAATTGGCAAAGTAATAAAAAGAGAATTAATCACTGGTTTTTTAAATGGAGTTATTATTGCCATACTTGCTTTTGGGCTTGTAATGGGATTTTTAATGTTAATAGAAACAGGTGCTAGTGAAGCTTTAAAGACTGCTTTATCAGTTAGTATAAGTTTAATTATTAGTATGAGTATTGCGGCCTTTTTAGGAGCTTTTGTTCCTTATATTTTATCAAAATTAAAAGTTGACCCTGCTGTAGCTAGTGGACCATTTATTACAACAATAAACGATATTGTTGCAATTGTAATTTATTATTCTTTAGCAACACTATTGTTTGCGATTTTATAAGAAGTGGTGGTATTAAAGATGAAAAAATATATTTTAACAATCGACCAAGGAACAACTTCAACTAGAGCGATATTATTTGATAAAAAAGGTAGAAAGGTTTGTGTAAAACAAATGGAATTTACTCAAATTACGCCTGAATCTGGTTGGGTTTTACATAATCCTGATGAAATCTTTTTAACTGTCTTACAAGTTGTTAAATCTGTTATTAATGATAGTGGAATAAATGTAAGTGAAATTGATAGTATTGGTATTACAAATCAAAGAGAAACAGTTGTTGTTTGGGATAGGGAAACTTATAAGGCATTATATCCCGCAATTGTTTGGCAATCTCGTCAATCAGAAGGTATTTGTAATCAATTGATTGAAGATGGTTATACTGATATGATTCATCAAAAGACAGGATTATTTATTAATCCTTATTTTAGCGCATCAAAGATTAAATGGATTTTAGAACGATATGATGCTGATTGTAAGTTAAGAAATGATGGTAGATTACTATGTGGAACAATTGATACTTATTTACTTTATCGATTAACAAATGGAGAAAGTTTTAAAACTGATTATACTAACGCTAGTAGAACAATGTTGTTTAACATTAATACACTTTCTTGGGATAAGGAATTATTAGATTTATTTGGTGTTAGAGAAAATATGTTGCCAAGTGTAGAAGATTCATCGAGTTTGTTTGGTTACTTTAATTATAAGGGTGTAAATATTCCAATCACTTCTATGATTGGTGACCAACAAGCTTCACTTTTTGGTCATGTAGCTTATCATAAAGGCAGTACAAAAGTAACATATGGAACTGGTTGTTTTATGTTAATGAACACTAAAGATGAAAAGATTTTTAGTAGGAATGGATTATTAACAACAATTGCTTATAAAATAGGTGATGAAGTATGTTATGCACTTGAAGGTAGTGTGTTTGTAGCTGGAAGTGCGGTTCAGTGGTTAAGAGATGGACTGAAAATTATTAGTAGCAGTAGCCAAACTGAAGAAGCGGCAATGCTTGTTAGTGACACATTAGGTGTATATTTTGTACCGGCTTTTGTTGGTATGGGAACACCTTACTGGGATAATGAATCTCGAGGAGCTATTTTTGGCTTATCTCGAGGTACTACAAAAGAACATTTAATAAGAGCGACTTTAGAAGGTATAGCATATGAAGCATTAGATGTTTTAGAAGTTATGGAAAAAGAAGCGAAAGTTAAAATTCCCGAAATTAGTGTTGATGGTGGAGCGGCTGTTAATAACTTTTTAATTCAGTTTGAGTCTGATATTACATCTAGAATGTTAATTAGACCTCGTGAACTTGAGACAACCGCATTAGGCGCTTGTTATTTAGCTGGTTTATATACTAAGTTCTTTGAAAGTATTGAAGAAATTGAAAAGTTGCATGAAGTTGACAAATTGTTTATGCCGACAATGAACAAAGAAAAAAGAGATTATTTAGTAGAAGGCTGGAAAATAGCCGTAAGTGCTACTAGAAGATTTAAGAGGTAATTATTATGGGGTATCGAGTAGGTATAAAAGTAACCGATAATATGTGTGGAGCATGTAGAATGCTTAAACCTAGTGGTATGCTAGATATACTGCAAAGTGTAGCAGGAGAACATGCTAATTTACTCAATATTGGCTATTATGATTTAAAAGAAAAAGGTTATGCTTTTGTTTTAGCTAGAATTAAATATGATTTATATAAACCAATTAGTTATTATCAAGAATTAACTGTTGAAACAACACCACTTATTCCAGGTAGAATTGATTTTGATCGTGATTTTGAAATTTATGATAAAAATACCAGTGAACTACTTGGTATTGCTACAAGTAAATGGATAATAATTGATTTAAATACACGTAGAATATGTCGTACAAATGTTTTTACTTATCCATGTGAGGTAAGAGAAGTTGGAAATTATAGTGAATTTGATAAATTAAGTTTTACTGATGAAAATTTACCATTATCTTATGATTATATAGTTAAACATAATGATATAGATTTTATCGGTCATATGAATAATACTAGATATGCAGATGCACTTCTTATTAAAGGTATGGTAAAACATTTTGAAATTAATTTTTTACATGAAGTAAAATTAAATGAAGTATTAAATATAAAACATGATAATTATAATTTTATTGGATACGCAAATGATACTATTAGTTTTAGAGCAAATTGTAGTTATTTTGAAGGAGAGTAAAAAGAAATGTATAGTAAAGAATTTTTAAGCTTTATTGAAAAAGCAAAAACACCATTTCATGCTGTTAGCAGTTTAGCTAATAAATTAGAAATGGCAGGTTTTAATAAGTTATATGAAAGTCAAGTATGGGATATTAATTTAGGTGGAAAGTATTATGTATGTAAAAATGATAGTAGCATTATAGCTTTCACAGTGCCTAATAATACTTGCGATTTAAGTTTTAATATAACAGCTTCACATACAGATTCACCAACATTTAAAGTTAAACCTAATCACACAGTAGAAACTGCGGCTAAAACACTAGGAATCGCTTTAGAAACTTATGGTGGGACTATTTATTCATCTTGGTTAGATCGTCCTTTAAGTGTTGCTGGTAGAGTAGTAGTAAAAGAAGATAATAAATTTGTTACTAAATTAGTTGACGTTAACCGTCCTTTATGTGTAATACCTAATGTGGCAATTCACCAAAATCGTAGTATAAATGATGGTTATAAATATAATCCAGCTATTGATATGGTTGCCTTATATGGTGTTAATGGTGGAGTGAAATTAAATGAATTAGTTGCTAAAGAATGTAATTTAGATTTAGATAAAGTTATATCTATGGAATTATATCTTTATAACTGTAATCGTGGCTTTTTATTTGGAAGTGAAAATGAATTTATTGGTTCACCACAAATTGATAATTTAGAATGTGCATTTTTATCACTTTTAGCATTCTTAAATAGTAGTAATGATAAATCATGTAATATATACTGTTCATTTGATAATGAAGAAGTTGGAAGTGGTTCTAAACAAGGTGCATTATCTACATTCTTATTAGATACTATAGAAAGATTAAGTTTAAGCTTGAATTTAACACATGAAGATTTAAAAGTAGCTTTAGCTAAATCTATGATGTTAAGTTGTGATAATGCCCACGCAACTCATCCAAATCAACCAGCATTATGTGATCCACTTAATCGTGTTTATATGAATGAAGGAATTGTTATTAAAACAAATGCTAATCTTTCATATACGACTGATGCAATCTCTCAAGCGGTATTTACATCAATTTTAGATAGCGTTAATGTTAAGTGGCAAGTATTTGCTAATCGTAGTGATACTAGAGGTGGATCTACATTAGGTCATTTAAGTTTAAGCCAAGTTTCAATTGATTCAATTGATATTGGTCTAGCTCAACTTGCGATGCATTCAGCTAGTGAGGTTGCAGGCGTGGCTGATATGAAGATGATGGTAGAAGGAATCACAGCTTTTTATAATAAGCATTTAACAAAAGATAGTGAAAATAATTTTGTAGTAGAATAGGAGAAGATTATGAAGATTCTAGATTTACATTGTGATACAATTATGGCTTTATATCAAAATAAGGATAAAAGCTTAAAGAGTAATGATTTACAAATTGATATTAATAAGTTAAAGATAGGTAATTATTTAGCTCAAGTATTCGCGATGTTTGTCTACTTAAAGAAGGCTAATAATCCTTTTATGGTTTGTAATGAAATGATTGATTTATTTTATGCTGAACTTGAAAAAAATAAAGATGAAATAAAGATTGCATTAAATTATAATCAATTAATGGAAAATAGTGAAAATGGCTTACTTAGCGCCATATTAAGCATTGAAGAAGGCGGAGTTATTGACGGAATTTTAAGTAATGTAGATTATTTTTACGACTTAGGAGTAAGAATGATTTGCTTAAACTGGAATTTTTATAACGGTATTGGTCATCCTAATTTTACTTATTGTGATCATCCTGATTTTAAAAATCCAAATACAACACTTGGTTTAACTAAATTTGGTATTGAAGTCGTTAAAAGAATGGAAAAATTAGGAATGATTATTGATGTTTCTCATTTATCAGATAAAGGGTTTTGGGATGTTTATAATAATACAACAAAACCTTTTATTGCTTCTCATTCAAACGCTCGAAGCGTATGTAATCATGTAAGAAATCTTAGTGATGAAATGATTAAGGCTCTTAGTGAACGTGGCGGAGTTATCGGTCTAAATTTCTGTACTAATTTTATAAATGAGGAAGAAGAAATTACACGAGTGAGTGACATTGTTAAACACGCTCTTCATATTATCAAAGTTGGAGGAATAGATTGTTTGGCTATTGGAACTGATTTTGATGGAATTGGAAGGACTACTGAAATTGATAATGCAGGTGAAATGAATAAGTTAATTATTGCTTTAAAAGAAGCTGGCCTTACTGAAGATGATATTAATAAAATTACTCATCTAAACTTCTTAAGAGTATTTAAGGAGGTGTGTGGATGATAAATAGTTATAAGGAATTTAAAGAATTTTTAAAAACTTTAGAAAATAAACCAAAATTATTACTTCATGCTTGTTGTGGCCCTTGTTCAACTCATACAATCAATTTATTGAATAACTATTTTGATGTTACTGTCTTTTATGACAATTCTAATATTGATACATTTGAAGAATTTGAAAAAAGACTAGTTGAACTTAAAAAAGTTATTAATCGTTTTGATAATGTTAAGTTAATTGTTAGTGATTATTTACCTGATACATTTTATGAAGCTATTAAAGGTGATGAAGACTTAGGTGAGTTTAGTAGTCGTTGTTATAAATGCATGAGGCTAAGGATGAAAAATACATATCTTTACGCAGAGGATAATAATTTTGATTATTACACAACAACTTTATCAATTTCTCCATATAAAAACAGCAGTTGGATTAATGAAATTGGTTATCAATTAGCGAGTATGGGTAATGTAAAATTTTTATATTCAAATTTTAAAAAAGAAGAAGGATATAAAAATTCAATTAAAATGAGTTTGGATTTAAATTTATATCGTCAACATTATTGTGGGTGTATTTTTAGTAAAAAAGAATTAAAGGAGAAAGAAAATGGCTAATTTGAAAGTAGTAATTGATTCTCGTTTTAATGATAAAAAAATAATTGATTTACTAGATTATTATCACTTAGGAAAAGAAAAGATTAAAAAGATTAAATTTTATTTAAATGAGAGAGTTGTTGATAAAAATCAAATTTTAAAATTAAATGATACTTTACTATTAGAATATCATGATGAAATTGATTTTTTACCTGAAAATAAAAAGTTAGACATCTTATATGAAGATGAAAATTTATTAATTGTTGATAAACCGATTGGAATGTTAGTTCATCCTGATAGTAAAGATAAGGTAGGAACATTAGTAAATATAGTAAGTAATTATTATCATAAAACAAAACAAAATATAAGCGTAAAATACTTACATCGAATTGATATGGATACTAGTGGAATTGTAGTATTCGCTAAAGATATTTTAACTGCTTCAAAACTAGCTAAAGAAATTACAGATCATACTTTTGTTAGAAGATATTTATGTATCGCTAGTGGTAAGTTTACCATAGATAGTGGTATTTATGATTATCCGATTGCGGAAAATAGATATATCGCCAATAAAAAAAGAGTATCGCCAACGGGAAAAGTTGCGATAACTCATTATAAAGTAATTAAAAGATTAAGAAAGAATTTAAATTTATGTCTTGTTGAATTAAAAACAGGAAGAACTCATCAAATTAGAGTACATTTTTCTTATACTGGTCATCCTTTAGTAGGTGATGGATTATATAACGGAAATACAAATATTTTAAAAAGACAAGCTCTACATTCATATGAGGTTGATTTTATTCATCCGATTAAAAATAAAAGAGTCTATGTTAAATGCCAATTGCCTTTAGATATGAAAAAAATAGTAGAACAATATAAATAAAATTTTTATAAATTTATACCTTATCGGTTGCAAAATATGTATTTTGTGTTAAAATTATACTGTAAAGGGTATAAATTTAGTTATTTATTGTGCATTTATACCTTTTGTGGTGTAAAGTAGGTGGAAAATATGGAATATAATAGAAATAATGATATTGCAGTATTTATTAGAAACAAACGCAAAGAATATGGATATACTCAAGAAGAATTTTCCATTAGAAGTGGATTAGGACTTCGTTTTATTCGTGAACTTGAACAAGGGAAGTTGACATTAAAAATGGATAAGGTAATGCAAGCGGTCCAATTTTTCGGTTATAATGTGACAGTTGGGATGGTCAATAACCCACTACTGAAGTAGTAGGCTTCTAAGAAGCTTGTTGACTAGCCTAAGTATTAAGTTACTACGTTATTAT
>CAZSIA010000045.1:0-9299 GCA_964606905.1 uncultured Anaeroplasmataceae bacterium
CAGGTGATTTTAAAATACGTGCTAAAATTTCTGCCATAATTGTTGACAACATACTTCCAACCATAACACTAATAAAGATATCATTAGTTGCTATAAATGTAAATAAATAGGCAGCACATGATATTACTCCACCAATTGAAACAATCGGAAGATGTTTATATTTATTATTAAATATAATTGCAAAACCTAAAGTTGCAACAAGCGAACTCAGTAATACTACCCACCACTTTACAGTAGCATCCATTATCACTTGTCCATTATAAAAATGAGCAAATAAACTAAAACCTGCTGCAATTGCCATACTAGATACAATCGCTTGGAAAAGTCTAACAGACCCGCTTAAAATATCATTACTCATAATATCACGAATACTTGTCCCAATGGCTAAGCCAGGGATAATAATCATAATCGCTCCACTCATGACATATGATAAGTTTTCAGCTAGTCCAATCCAACAAGCCACAACACTAAAAAATCCACCAATAAGGGCACAAATTAAAGTATGAACAAATTGATTAAATGTCTTCTTTTGTAATCTTAAAAACATAAACATTGGTATAGAAACCAAACCAGCTGCAATCCCATCTTTAATAGTTCCACCAAAGAAAATAGCGAATCCACCAGCTGATAATATTGCACCTAAATAAAGTAAAAAAATATTATAATCTTTTAACTCTTTAATTATTTTCACTTCTTCTTTAACTTCTTTAAGTGATGGTTTTCGACTACAAATCTTTCTACTTAACTTATTATATTTTTCTAAACGAAACAAATCAGTATTTACATCTATGTTTCTTTTAATTTTAGTTGTATATGTTTCTCCTTCAACTTCAATTGTAGCTAAAATCAAACTTGGAATCGCAAACACATCAACACTACTTGCTCCATAGGCCTTACATATATAAGTTATAGTTTCTTCTACTCTTCTTATTTCCGCACCACATTGTAATAGATTTACTCCTATTTCCATCGCGACATCTAATATTTCTACAGCTTTATACTCCATAATAATTCTCCTATTTTGCGATGATTTCTAATCCTTCATTTCCCATTAAAACTGTATATTCCCATTGAGCTGATAAACTTCCATCGGCTGTATAGACTGTCCAGTTATCACTTTCGTCCAAATAAACATATCTACCACCCAAGTTTACCATCGGTTCAATTGTAAATACCATTCCAGGCACTAAAATCATTCCTTCTTCTTTTTTTCCAATATGTGCAATAAACGGTTCTTCATGAAAATCATTTCCAACTCCATGTCCACCAATTTCACGTACAACTTTATATCCATGTTTATGAATATATTTACAAATCATATAACCAATATCACCAACTGTTTGAAATGGCTTTAAATTTTTAACAACTAAATCAAGTGCTTCTTTAGTAACAGTAACTAAATCAAGTGCTTCACTACTTGCTTCTCCTATAATAAACATTCTACTCGCGTCTGCATAATATCCATTTAAAATTGTTGTACAATCAACATTAATAATATCACCTTTTTTTAAAACTTGGCTAGGATTTGGAATTCCATGACAAACAACATCATTAACACTTGTACATACACTTTTTGGAAATCCATTATAATTTAAAGGCGCCGGTATCCCACCTAATTCAATCGTTTTATTATGAACTAAAGTATTAATTTCTTCAGTTGTAATACCTTCTTTAATAAATCTTTCAACCTCATCTAAAACAGCAGTATTAATTTTTGCAGCTGCTTTTATTCCTAAAATATCTTTTTCATTTTTAATCAAATCCTTTGGTGGAGCAATCATTTTATAATTCTTACTCATTTTTGATAATTTGCGATCAAATTCAAAATGACAATCTTTATAACACTTGCCACTACCACACCAACAATTACTATTTATATCTATATGCATCTTAATATCACCACATCTATTTATAATACTCTAATTACTTTTTCTTTTAAATACTTTATTAACTATATTTGTAAAAATATCACTAATTTTCTCAGCATTTTTATAAGCAATATAAAATATAGTCGCAAAAATCAAACACAAACAAATATTAAAAGGAATTCCCCATCCGCTAAAAGGAATTATATCACCGCTTAGCATAAATAAAGTTGTTAAAATTGTAACACCTCTAGTAAAAATCTGCATCAAAATAAAAGAAAACGAAGTTATTGGTAAAATTCCAGCTACACTGCATAATAAATCATCAGGAAAAAATGGAAATAAAAACATAAAGAATAATAATACATTTCCTTTATTTTTAATTTTTACTAAATAATTATCAACCATTTCTTTATCGCCTACTAACCAATAAACAAACTTCTTTCCAAACCATCTTCCTAAAAAGAAAGCAAATACACTTCCAATCATCATTCCAATAAAGGAATAAAGATATGAAACCCAAAAACCGAATAAATAGTTACCTACTAAAACCGTAATCGTTGAAGGAATCGGAATAAATGTTACTTGCAAAAAAGTTATTAAGATAAAAAGGATTGGGGCTAAAGCACCCTTACTTTGTAAAAATGTTTGAATCTCTTCTTGTGAAAGTTCAGTTATTCCTAGTTTATAAAATATTAAATACATGAGCGCTAAAAACGCCACTAAAATTACTATTGATATCGCTATTTTAATAAATAACTTTTTCTTTTTTAATTGTTTATCATCCATCAAATCACCACTTTTTTATGATATAACATTATATATTATTGTTTCTTTACCTTAAAAATTAATACTATTTAAGAATTTAGTAACTTTTTCAATATAAAGTTCGGTTTCTTCTAAATAACTAGCCGCATGAACGTCACATTTAATTGTTAACAATTCTTTATTATCCATAGTGCATGCATTAAAATTAGCTACACTATACTTATACGGTACAAAGTCATCACCATCACCATGAATTATTAATATTGGAATTTTAGACTCCTTTAATGCAACAGCACTACTCGCGCCTAATAAGTTAAATTTAGCAAATATTCTACAGTATAAATCTAATGTATCAACAAGTAAAAAAGTAGGCAAATGATAATAATGCTTAATACAATAACTTATTTCTTCTTTTGGAGTTGTAAAACCACAATCGCAAATCATTCCTTTAACACTCTTTGGTAAATTAAGATTAGACGCCATCATAATTGTTGAAGCTCCCATACTAACTCCAACAAGTAAAATATCTATATCTAATCCAAATCTTTCGGTTGCATAATTACACCAACTAACACAATCATGACGTTCTAACACACCAAAAGTAATATATTTGCCTTCACTACCACCATGAGCGCGTTGTTCAATCATAAGAAGTGAATATCCTTTATCGATATAGTGTTTCGCATTAGTCAAATCAGTTTTATAAGATGATTTATAGCCATGAAAAAAGATTAACAACTTTTTAGGGTTTTCACCTTTAATATAATAAGATTTTAATTTCAATCCATCGAAACTATCTATATAAACTTCCTCTTTTAAAACACTTTCAAAATACTCCTTATTCTTTTTAATTATATCCCTATATTTTAAATAGGGATCATTAGAGGATAAAGTTTTTTGAAGTTTTTTTCTAATAGTAAATGTATTAATGAATTGAAAATACATTATAAGCATATATATTAAAATAATTCCAAAAACAATTAATAAGATATGATAACACTGCATAAAAACACTTCCTTTATAAAAGATATTTTAACATAAAAATATAAAGTATTTTTAAAATAAACGAAAAAAACTAAATCTTTTTATCGATTTAGTTAATATGCAAATTATAAAATATTTACAGTTGCACAAAATTGATAAAGATTTATTTCTTCAGTTAGTCGTCGGTGATTAGCTCCTGATTTACCATCAACATCTAGTAATAGTTCTTCTAATTCGGGTATAGCATTAATTTTTCCATCAAGATAATCTACTAATCTGTCCCTACAACTTTCCAATCTTGCAAGTAATCCACCTAAACGAATTTCTTGAATATCAAATCCATGTGGTTTGTTTTCTTTAAACCAAAGAATTCGAAAAGCTTTAATAAATTTTTTTAAATTACGAATTGCTAATCGATAATCAGAAACTAGATTTAATAATTCTATCTTATTTTTCTCTTGATAATATTTTCTTGTTTTAAAACCTAATTCATATTTATAAGTCAAAACATCACTTAGGGCTTTATAACTATCACAAATATATGCGTATTCAGGCATTTTTTGTTTTAACTTTAAAAATAGCTTAGAATATTTTTTATATATTTGGCTTTCGCCTTCCATAACCGTACTATCACATACACCCATAAAAGGATCGCTATATAACATATATTTACTAGGATTTAAAACAAAACTTCCTACTGGCTTATTTTCAATATGATTAACTAAATCAAATTTCATAAAATCATCAAATTCAACACCCATAATATTGAAAAATTCTTCTTTAATAACTTTTAAATCAGTTTGTCCGTTCGCAGTTTTTGCTGCATAAAACAATGCTGGAAGGGCAGTAAAGAAAGAACATTCACCACCATTATCTTTCCATGCAGTGACAATAATATTTTCAATCTCATTTTCATAACAACTGCTCATAGCCGGTTTTGTAACTTTAAAAGCATAATTATTTTGTGGAGCAAATCCAGTCCAAGTCCAGCTTCCACCCGCAAACCAAATATCATTTTTAAACTCTTTATGGCTTTTAATCATTGAATCATAAATAGCCTTATCTTGGTGATAATAATCCCAATAAATCAAACCTAAATTTTCAGGGACAAGTTCAATCACTTTCGGATCTAATTGTGCATGTGTTGAATAATACTCACCATTACATGCCATTCTAAAAAACATATCACTCCACATAATTGGTTTAAAATTGTATTTTGAAGCAATTTCAACAACTCTATCTAAATGTTTTAAGAAAATTTCATTACGATTTTGATAACCATGTAAATCTAAATATTTCCCTAAACCCATCATGTGTGCTTCATCCCTGCCAACATTAATAATCTTTGATGTAAAACATTCAGAAATACTTTGAAACATTTTATCAATTAACTGGTATGTTCTTTCATCATCTAACAATAAAATATCATTGCAGTCATTAATTTTAGCATATGTACCCCAATGAAAAATTGCATTTAAATGCGCCAGTGTTTGAATACAAGGAATAAGCTCAACACCTTTACTTAAGGCATATGCATCAATTTCTTTAAGTTCTTCTTGTAAATATTTCCCTCTTAAATAACCAAAATATGGTTCATCCTTGATTTCGTATGTATCTTCAGTATATAACATTAATCGAGAATAACCAAATTTAGCTAATATATCAATATATTTCTTCAAAGAATCAACATTTATTACCGCGTTTCTTGAACAATCTAACATAACACATAATTTTTTTCTTAAATTCATTTGACATTTCTCCATTTAACAGTAAACATATTTTTTAACTAATTCTATCATTAAAATGCATCAAAAACAAGTGATTTTGGCATATGAGAATATTACATATTGATAAACAAAAACCACTGAATTGTTAAAAACAGTGGTTTTACTTTTCTATTTTAATAACATTATGCCTTAATAGTTCCAAAATTGCTTGGGTTCTACTTGCTACTCCTAGTTTTCCTATTACGTTAGATATATGATTTCTAACAGTTTTTTCAGTTATATTTAAACTTAATGCTATTTCTTTTGTTGATTTACTTAAAATCAAATAATCAAATACTTCTTTTTCTCGCTTAGTGAGAATATTTAAATTCATCTAATCCCCTTTTTATAGTATGCAAGAAAATATAATATGTAATTAATTTTCTTCGGTATTTAAATGATTTAATATTTTTTGTGCTAACTCACTGTTTATTCCAACACTTTTAAATTCTTCTAAAGATAAGTTTTTAATTTTATCAATAGTGATATATTTTTTTAAAAGCGCTTCTTTCTTCTTAGGTCCTAATCCTTTTATTCCATCAAGGCGTGATAAAAACATTCCTTTAGTTTTTGTATTTCTAAAAAATGAAATCGCAAATTCATGAACTGCTTCTTGAATATTTGCTAAAAATAAATATAAGTCATCATGTTTACTTAATGTAATTGTCTCACCATTAAAATATAAAACATTTGTTTTATGATTATCATCTTTTTTTAAACCTAAAACAGGTATATCTAAATTTAAAGATGATAATACTTCTAAACATGCATTAACTTGAATAACACCACCATCCATAATAATTAAGTCAGGTAGCACTCTATCTTCCATTAAAAGTCTAAAATATCTACGATATACCACTTCTTTCATTGTAGCGTAATCGTTAGCTCCCTCAACTGTTTTAACATGATATTTACGATAATCTTTAGGACTCTTAATACCATTAACAAAACATACCATCGCACTAACTGGATATTCACCAAAAAGGTTTGAGTTATCAAAAGCTTCAATTCTAACGGGTGGTTTAATATTTAATAGTGAAGCCAGTTTATAGATATTTTCTTGTTTTTTAACTACTTTATTTTCATATAATTTTTTACTATTTTCAATATTTATTCTAGCGTTATTTTCAGCCATTATAACTAAATCTTTTTTACTACCCTTAATGGGTGTAGTAAACGTAATAGATAAAAGTTCAGAAAGTAATGTGTTATCAATAAAACTATCAATTAAAACTTCTTTAGGTCTAATCGCTTCATTTTCATAAAATTGAGTTAAAAATTGTGTAATAGACTCTTCAATTTCCCCAATTAAAGGAATGATAGTTTTATAATTAGCTACAATACTACCATTTCTTAAATAAAGAATTTCAATTGAAATATCACTATCAGTAACATAAATTCCAACTACATCTTTTGGTTCTAAATCAAGTGTAGTAATAATTTGTTTTTCACAAATTAATTTAACATCTTCAATCAAATTTTTATATTCTAATGCTTTTTCAAACTCTAACCTACCACTTGCAGCTAACATCTTCTCTTCTAATAATGTTAAAACTTCTTTTGTATCACCTTTTAAAAATCTTATAACACGATTACATTCATCTTTATAAACAACATCTGGCTTAATACAAGGAGCCAAGCATTGTCCCATATGATAATATAGACATTCTTTTTTAGGAATTTTGTAACACTTTCTAAATGGATATATTTTATTTAAAAGTAATGCTGTCTTTCTAGCTGATGAAGCACTAGGATATGGTCCGAAATACTTACCTTTTTTCTTATTAATCTTCTCACGTACAACTAATAGTTTTGGGTAGCGTTCATTAGTAAGTAAAATATAAGGATATGATGCATCATCAACTAATTTTATATTATATTTAGGTAAATGATTTTTAATTAAATTCATTTCTAAAATTAATGATTCAACTTCACTTTCAGTAACAATATATTCAAAATCAACAATTTCACTAACTAATAAAGTTGTTTTTGCATTATGAGCTCCCACAAAATAACTACTAACTCTTCTTTTTAAGTTCTTGGCTTTACCTACATAAATAATTGTATTATATTGATCTTTCATTAAATAACAACCAGGTAACTCTGGAATTAGTTTGATTTTTTCCTTTATTTCCTCTTTCATATCCTCACCACCTTCATGAAGAAAAAAAGCATTCTTAAGAATGCAGTTTTACTTTTTAAATTCACATTTTACTTTTTCTTCTAAAATTTCTTCTAAAGCTTGACCAACTGATTTAACACATTTTGGATTTTCAATTGCTACATAGTCTTCGCTTTCAATAATTTTAGCACGTTTAGATGAAATATAAACTAATTTATATTTTGAATCTACTTTTTCTAATAACTTATCAATTGATGGATAACGCATACCATCCATATTAGGTTTTCTTGCTGCCATTTTATTTTTCCTCCTCAATTAATTTTAAATACTGATGAATCGAACGGAATGTTTTTGCATGTTCCGCACGTATAATTGCCATAATACGATCTGCAGCATTATAAATTTCATCATTTACAACAATATAATCATACTGATGGGCTAACTTGAATTCTTTATTAGCTTTTTCAATTCGTGCGACAATACGTTCTTCACATTCTGTTCCACGACTTTTCAAACGTTCATATAAAGCTCTTCTTGTTGGAGGTACTAAGAAAATAAAAACTGCATCTTTACATTTTTCTCTGACCTGAAACGCACCGTTAACTTCGATTTCAAGGATAACTTCTTTACCCTTGTTTAATTGTTCTTCAACTTTGTCTTTTGGGGTACCATAGTAATTTCCGACAAATTCTGCATATTCTAACAGATTTCCAGCAGCAATTTGACGTTCAAACTCTTCTCGAGTTACAAAATAGTAGTCAACTCCATCAACCTCTCCAGGTCTAGGAGGTCTAGTAGTCATTGAGACTGAGTAAACAAATTCTTGCTCAGGCATTTCAAACAATGCTTTACGCACAGTCCCCTTTCCAACTCCACTAGGTCCAGACAAAACAATTAAAAGTCCACGATGATTTAGCTTCATAGTAACACCTCAAATCTTATTTTTCTATCATAACATTTTTTTACAAAAATGTAAATAAGACAATAAATTTTTTTTAATCAAACTGGTTACATATTTTAAATTTGAAATAAATTATTTATTTTACAATTTATACATAATCGCTCAAAAACTTTAAATTAAAAAAACATTATACCTAATATTATGGTATAATAAATAAAGGTGATATAAAAATGACGAAAAAAAAAGCAATAAAAGATTTTTCTAAAGCAGATATGCCACATAATAGATCAGAAGTGTTTAAAGATATTCTATTAACTAGAACATCGACATTATTATCATTAGGTTTGTTATTACTTCTATTTTCTTTACCCACAATTATCATAACTATTTTATCTAATAATGCTATGAGTAGTATAAGCAAAGAAAGTGAAACAGAATCATTTTTGAAATTAATAAATACACAAAACTTATTAATGTTGATAGCTCTACTAGTACTATCTATTGGACTAGCTGGAATATACCGAATAGTTAAATTATTAGTTTGGCAAGAAGGTTTTTTATTTTGGTATGACTTTAAAGAAGGAATAAAAGAAAACTATAAAGAGTTTTTAATTACATTCTTGGTTATCGGATTACTAAACCTTGCATTTCAATATATATTCTTTAACATTGAAATTGATAAATCAATATTATTAATAGCTATCATTGTTGTTCTATTTTTCATTCCTACTATAATT
The DNA here is from genome assembly GCA_964606905.1 of uncultured Anaeroplasmataceae bacterium. Taxonomy (GTDB): domain Bacteria; phylum Bacillota_I; class Bacilli_A; order Acholeplasmatales; family Anaeroplasmataceae; genus CAZSIA01. Next base: position 9,144 of record CAZSIA010000045.1, read on the forward strand.
TTCACCTTAGGACAAAGTACAATTTATAATTTACCTTATTTAGCTAAAATGAAAAATTCATTTTTAATCGCATGGCGTAATTGGTATACTTCAATACCAGTAATGATATTAAATTTCTTATTTATCTTTCTTCCGATATTAATAACTAATCCAATT
>CAZSIA010000046.1:0-8733 GCA_964606905.1 uncultured Anaeroplasmataceae bacterium
GCCAAATTTGAATGTTTACCTTCTTGAGCTTCTGGGATAAGCTCCTCAACAACTCCGTAAATCATCGCACCAGCTGCAAATGATAATAAATATGGTAATACTGGCTCAACAAAGCCAATTAATAAAATTGTAATAATAGCAGCAATCGGTTCTACAATACCACTCATTCCACCTAGTAAGAAGGCTTTAGGCTTACTATAACCTTCAGTAATTAAAGGCATCGAAATAATTGCTCCTTCTGGTAAATTTTGTAAAGCTATACCGACTGACAAGGCCAAAGCTCCGCTCATAGTTAAAAGATTATTCCCGTAATACGCACCAGCTAAAACAACACCTACAGCCATTCCTTCTGGAATATTATGAAGTGTAACTGCTAAAACTAGCATAGTTGATTTTTTTAAAGACTTTTTTCCTTGAATTCCTTCTACCTCATCAGAATTAAGATGAAGATGAGGAATAACAGTATCTAAAACTAATAGAAACACTACTCCTAATAAAAATCCTACTGCAGCTGGCAACCAAGAAAACTTCATACCCTCACTCATATTAATTGACGGAATAATCAACGACCAAATACTTGCAGCAATCATAACACCGCTTGCAAATCCTAATAATACTTTTTGAATTTTGTTATTTAATTTATCTTTTAAAAAGAAGACTAAAGACGCTCCAATTGTTGTTCCTAAAAAAGGTAAAATCAAACCTAAAATAACTTCTAAATTCATTAAAACACCTCCTAAATCACTACTAATAAATAATAATTTATGTCTCATTTTAATTGTAGGACACCATTAGTATATTATTTGTCGAATCCCAATGCAAATAATTTGCAAAAAAAATTAAAAAACATCCCAAATAAATGGAGATGTTTAGTTAAAAATATAATTACCTTTTTCCTTTATCGTATGGCTGACCTTCTGCTTTTGGTGCACGTGACTTTTTAGAAGTAAAAGCTAGTACAACCATTGTAATTAAATAAGGAAGAATTCGATAAACATGCGAACTAATTCCTAAATTATATAATGCATAGATCCCATCATTATTAATATCAATATATGCATATCCTACAGAAATACATTTAAGTGCACCAAATAGTAAGGCAGCTAAAGCAATAGGTAAAGGCTTCCAGTTACCAAAAATCATAACAGCTAATGCTAAAAAACCTAATCCTGCAACATCACCGTTAGCTGTACAACCAGTAGCAGTTAAGGCATAAATAAATCCACCAAATGCAGCCAAACAACCAGAAATCACTGTTCCAATATAACGCATCTTATAAACATTTATACCAGCACTATCAGCAGCTTGTGGATGCTCACCACACGCTCTTAATTGCAATCCAAATTTTGTTTTATATAAAATTACTGATAAAAAAATATATAATAGAACAGCATAAAGAGTAGTCAAATAAACTTTATTAAATGAAACATCAACTAAAACGTAAATTGGATAATCCTTAGTTACAAAACCTAATCCAAAATCAGCTTGACCTAACATAAATAAATCTGCAGATGTATAAACTGAATCAATGGTTAATAAATTTTGTTGAGAAATAATTAAAATTAAAAATAATACAATAGCAGGAGCCAAAAGATTAAGTGCTGTACCTCCAATAGTTTGATCTGCCTTAAGATTAATCGAAGCAAACGCTAATAAAAGTGCAAACAAACCTCCAAAAATCATTGTGATTACAATCACTATAATCAACAACAACTGTCCGTTCTCAGGTCCAAAACCAGCCTTTAAAAAAATTTTTACAAACAATACTCCAATAAATGCTCCAAAAACCATTATCCCTTCTAAGGCAATATTAATAATACCACTTCTTTCAGCAAATACACCAGCTAGGGCAACTATCATTAAAGGGATTGCAAATATTAAAGTTTGTTGAATAAAATATGCCATTATTCACCTGCCACCTTAACTGTATTTTTTTCTACGACTTCATCAATATTCTTTTCCTTAAATATATCAAAACTAAATAGTTTTATATCTCCTTTTAGTACTTGTTTTAGCAACAAACTAAACGCACTAAAGTAGACAATTATAGCAGAAATAATACTAGTTATATATTCATTATAATTAGTCATGTATTTAAGCTGCATTCCATTCACATCTAATGTAGACATAAACATAGATGAGAAGATAACACCTATCGGATTATTAAACGCTAAAAGTGCAACTGGAATACCATTAAATCCTATAGCCGGAAGCGACTGATATGTTTCCCAAGCAAACTCTGTATTCCCAGATAAGAAGTATAATGCTGCGCCTGTACCAGCTAGACCACCTGAAAATGCCATAGACAAAATTATGCGACTATTTTGATTCACACCAGCATATTTTGCAACATGTTTATTACTTCCGCACGCTTTAAGTTCATATCCGAAGGTTGTTTTATTTAAAATTACAATCACAATAATAGCGATTAAAATTGCAATAATAATTCCACCATTTACTTGAGAATCTTCAAAAATTAAATTTAAACCCATTTTGCTTGTAGCAACTCCGTTTGCCGTTGTCTTAAAAACAAATGCTAAATTCTTCGTCCCACTAGGATCTAGTAAGAATTTAAATGGACCAACAGTTTTGTCAAAAAGATATGTAACAAAATTAGCTGCAATCCAGTTCATCATAATACAAGTAATTACCTCGTTAACATTTAAGAGGGCTTTAAACACACCAGCAACAGCTCCCCATAAGGCCCCTGCAATCATTCCACCAGCAAATGCAATAATCCAAACAACAAACTCTGGGATGACTGATGTAGGAATAACTAAAGCTAGAATTAACGTTGCTGCAGTACCAACTAAATATTGTCCAGGAGCACCTATATTAAATAAGCCTGTTTTAAAAGCCACAGCCACACTTAATCCTGTGAGAATCAAAGGTGTTGCTCTGAACAACATATTACCTATACTAACCCCATTAAAACCAAATGCTAATTGTCCACCAACAGTTCTTCCAGTATTAAACATTCCAAGGAAAATTAACTGTATACCATTTAGTGCTTGATTTGATGTAATAGGCGAACTTTTAGTCGGAAAAAAAAGCATCACCATTAATATCACACAACCAATTAACATTCCAAAGAAAATTGACAATAAAGATGCAACAATTGATTTTATCGAATCCTTTTTCCATGCCTTCATTATCCATGATTTATAATTATTTTTTACTGCTCTTTTTATAGAGAAAAATGTATAAATCCCAAAAGCAGCAATTAAGATAAATATTATCAAAAACAATACCATCCCTGACATATCATTCACCCTCCTTTACATCTCGCTTAGAACCAGAAATATAAAGTCCTAGTTCATTTATTGTTGTTGTTTTTGGAACTAATTCACCAACTATTTCACCTTCATACATTACTAAAATTCTATCTGATAGATTCATCACTTCATCTAATTCTAAAGAAACTAATAAAACTGCTTTACCAAGATTTCTTTGTTCAATAATTTGTTTATGAATATATTCAATAGCTCCAACATCTAAACCACGAGTAGGTTGAACAGCGATTAATAAATCAGGATTTAAATCTAATTCTCTAGCTATAATGGCCTTTTGTTGATTGCCACCAGACATTGACCTTGCTATAGTTAAAGGTCCTCTACCACTTCTTACATCAAACTTTTCAATCAATTTATCCGAATATTGTCTTACTTCTCTTCTTCTAATAAAACCGTACTTTTGGAAACATGATTCAAAATATCTTTTTAAAACAATATTATCCTCTAAAGTAAAATCCAGAATTAAACCGTGCTTATGTCTGTCTTCAGGTATATGAGCCAAACCTAATAAATTTCTACTTCTTAATGAACAATGACTAATATTTATACCATTTAAAGTTATAGAGCCACCATTAATCTTTTCTAATCCTGTAAGACCATAAATAAGTTCGGTTTGTCCATTACCGTCAATACCAGCAATACAAACAATCTCTCCACTCCTCACATTAAAAGAAACATTATTAATTATATTCTTAGCTGAAATCTTAGAACGCATCAATAAATTCTCAACTGTTAATATCACTGCACCAGGATTAATATCTTTTTTTTCGACTACAAATTCTACCTTTCGACCGACCATCATTTCTGAAAGTTTTTCTTTATTTGTTTTTGAAACTACAACAGTACCGATGTATTTTCCTTTTCTTAAAACGCTACAGCGATCTGCAACCGTTAAAATCTCATTTATTTTATGAGTAATAAAAAGAATTGACTTACCATCAACAACCAAATTTTTCATTATTTTTAAAAGTTCTTCAATTTCTTGCGGTGTTAAAACAGCAGTAGGTTCATCAAATATTAAAATTTCGTTATTTCGATATAACATCTTTAAAATTTCTACTCTTTGTTGCATACCAACTGTAATATCTTCTACCAAAGCATCAAGTTCAACATGTAATCCATATTGTTCAGATAGAGCTTGGACCTTTTTTCTCGAATCTTCTTTTTTTAAAAATCCTAATATTGTTGTTTCAGTTCCAAGAATAATATTATCTAAAACAGTAAATACTTCGACTAATTGAAAGTGTTGGTGTACCATACCAATTTTATACCTTGTAGCATCCTTAGGATCGTTAATATGAATAACCTCTCCATCTTTAACAATAGTACCTTTTTCTGGCCTATACAAACCAAATAAAACACTCATTAAAGTAGATTTTCCAGCTCCATTTTCACCTAAAAGAGCATGTATTTCACCTTTTTTCAATTGTAATGTTATATCATCGTTAGCTATAATACCATTAAACTCTTTAGTAATATTAAGCATTTCAATTGCGTACTCACTCATATTTACCCCCTCCAGTTTAATCTAATAGTCATAAAATAATTTATATTTTACGTAGTTAGTTAATTTATTTGAAAAAAATCTAACCATTTTGTGGTTAGATAATTTACAATTATTGAATATAATCTAAATTTACATTTGTATAAGTTTTTGTTTCAGCACCTTCAACGTTAGCATCAACAACAACTGCACTAGATTGTAATTTTGCATATAATTCATTGTATTGTGCAACTGTAAATTTAGTTAATCTCCAAGAAGCAGAAACGGTTGGTAAACCAACAGCGTTATCTTTAGCACCTAAGTTAACAGCCTTATCAGCAATTTCATCCCATTTATCATCATAAAATTGTTTTAATGCATGTTTAGTTCCTTCTTTTAAGCCTTTCATAGCAGAAGTAATAACCGTTGGACTATCCCCTGCTTGGTCAACATCAACACCAATTACTTTACCACCGTTATTGGCAGCAGCATCAAATGCGCTTGTACACATAGAACCACCACAAGAAAATACTACTTGAGTACCACTTGAATACCAACCTTCTAACATAGCTTTTAATTCAGCTGATCCACTGAATGTAGAACCATGTAACCAACTATATTTCATATCAATTGTAATGTTTAATTCTTTAGCTGCAACATTTGCACCTTGAATATAACCATAACCGAATCTTTGACAAGCAGGGTTAGTTCCCCCACCTCCACCAGAAAAACCTAATTTCGTATATCCTTCTTTAACTGCAGCATAACCAGCTAAATATCCCGCTTGTTCTTCTTGGAACACGATTGCAGTTACATTTTCAAACCCTTGGGCCCATCCATCAACAAATACGAATTTAACTTCTGAATGCTTTTCAGCAACTCCCTTAATACCAACATCAGCATTGCCGTATAAGGCGTTAGCTTGCATAAAACCGGCAGCTACAACGATTTTAGCACCGTTAGCAATAGCTTGTTCAAATGCAGCAATCCTGTCTTCATCAGTAGCGTTATTTCCGTTTGCTGGTTGGTAATATTTATATGTTCTGCTAGTTTCTTCAGCAAAGTCTTTAACACCTTCCCATGTTCCTTGGTTAAATGACTTGTCCATTAATTGGCCAATATCAGTTACAAAAGCAACTTCATAAGTTTCAGCAGTTGTATCACAAGCTGCTAGGCTAAGACCGAATAATAATACGGCGATAGCCAATAATAATTTTTTCATTTTTGTCCCCTTTATATTTTCTTTGTATCTTAAAATACGCCATCATTATAACACGCTAAATATTGCCATACAACAAACATATTTAAGATATTTAAAAAAGTTTTTTTTAGAAAAAAAAGAAAAAATCAAACTTTGTTAAAAGCTGATTTTTCCTGTTTAACTTTGTAAATTTATCTATATAAATGTTTTAAGTAAATAATTGAGTACAAAAAATAAAGTCACACCATATATAACTATTGGAATTTCTTTACCCCTTTTAGACACCAACATCATAACACAATAAGCAATTAATCCAATTCCTAATCCGTCGCTAACTGAATAAGTTAAAATCATTAAAATAACAATTAAGAATGTTGTGATTACAGTAATATTATCTGACCAGTCTATTTCTCTTAGATTACCAAACATTAAACAACCCACAGAAATTAAAGCCAGTGATGTAACTGGTGTAAAGTTAACACCAGCAATTTCAACACCAGAAAAAATTGAAAACACTGGATATATTAATATCGATAATAAGAATAATAAGCCTGTTGTGCAGGCAGCTAATCCTGTTTTAGCACCACTTTCAGCACCAACGGTTGATTCAGCAAAACTTGTCACTGTACTTGTTCCCAAAGGTGCACAAATAACCGCTCCAATTGCGTCCGCTAACATTGCTTTTTTTCCACCAATAAAATCACCATTTTCATCCATTAATCCTACTTTATCCCCAACAGCGATTAAAGTTGCTGTAGTATCAAATAAGTTAACAAAAATTAGTGAGAAAATAATTGCATACGTTTCCGGCCTAGCAAAAATATTAAAAGCTTCAGCTGTAAAACATAAACCAAAGTTTTTTTCAAAAGCTACAAAACCTTCTTTAACTGAACTATTAACAAATGTTGGCATGTTTTCCACACCCAAAAGTCCTAAGACAACACCTGCTACTGCTGTTATAGCCATCGAAATTACAATCGCCAATTTACCCACTTTACCTTTAATTTGCATCACTGCTAAAACTAATAACGCACCAAACAATGTGAGTAAAACAGTAGGATTAGAAAAATCGCCAATTGTAACATAAGTTCCTTGATCTGCTTGAATAATTCCACCATTTTTCAACCCAACAAAACAAATAAAACCACCTAATCCTGCACTCACTGCATACTTTAATGACTTAGGAATAGATTTGATGATCTCTTCTCTAATTGGTGTTAATGTAATAATCAAAAACAATAACCCTGCAATCAATACTAAAACCAAACTTTGTTCAAATGTATATCCCATAGTTCCGCATACTGTAAATGCTAAAAAGGCATTAACACCCATTCCAGTAGATAAAGCCACAGGAAAATTAGCAAGTACTCCCATTAAGATACAACAAATACCACTACAAATTGCCGTAGAAAAAAACACTGCGTTATAATCAGCACCACAGGCTGATAAAATATTTGCATTTACCGGCAAAATATAGTTCATCGCCAAAAATACAATCAATCCGCCGATTACTTCTTGTAAAACAGATGAACCTCTTTCTTTAATTTTAAAAAACTTATTCACAAATTCTCCCTCCTTAGATACAATAATTTATTATATTGTTAATTTATGATAAAAAAACAAAAGTTAAAACCATTTTAAATTCACTAATTCAAATACAATGATTATTTATTCATTAAAGTATATAAACTGCAAATTTGTTCAACACACAATTCCATTCCAATTGAGGAATCAATGCATAATGTATAGTTTGTAGGATCATTCCATTTTCTACCTGAAATATTACGATAATATGAAGCACGAGCATGATCAGACTTCTTAACATTTTCTGTCGCAGAATCAAAATCATCACCATACATTTCCATTATATTTTTAACTCTAAAATCTTTAGATGCATAAATGAAGATATTAATTACATTATCAAAATCTCTTAAAATATAATCTGATGCACGTCCAACAATTACACAAGAACCTTCCTCAGCAATCTTTCTAATAATTTTCTCCTGAGCTATTATTGATTGTTTCACAACATCTGTACTTAAATATAAATCATATAAAATATTTGGAGAATCAGTATTCATATTTGAAATAAATTCCTCATCTAATCCGCTTTCTTGGGCGGCAATTGCAATCATTTCTTTATAATAAAATGGAATGCCTAATTTCTCAGCTACGAGTTTACCAATATTTTTTCCCTTAGAACCATGTTCTCTTGAAATTGTTATAATAAATCCAGGACGAGATTTTTTAATAACTTCTTCTTTCTTAACTTCTGTTTTTTCAAGTTTTGATAAACTACGAAAGAATGACACAGTTAAAATAATAATAACAAACATTGAAACAAAATCAGCAATAGGGGCAGCATATAAAATTCCATTTATACCACTTCCGGCTTCATTCTTTTCTAATACCGCAGATAATATAATCACAACTGGTGTAAAACATAAAATATCTCTAACTAAAGATGCAATTGCTGCTCTAATTGATTTTCCAATAGATTGAAAGAATACCGCAGTCATTTTTATTAGGCAAGTAACAGTCATTAAAGACAAATAAATTCTAAATTTTTTAACCGCAAATTCTTGATAATAAAGATTTCCACTACCAAAAATATTAATAACTAATTCAGGCCATAATTGAAAAAGTGTAGTAGCAGTTAATCCAACAATCAATGTCGAAATTAGGACTATCTTATATGTTTGTTTAACTCTATCAAATTTTCTAGCTCCGTAATTATAACCAAAAATAGGTTGACC
>CAZSIA010000047.1:0-8575 GCA_964606905.1 uncultured Anaeroplasmataceae bacterium
AAATTATGCCAACAGAAAACATAACAACAAAGAAATTTGATATTTTTATTGCGTATCACGGTAATGAAGTTAGCGGTTCTTTAGAGTATGCGAAAGAAATATATCGCATTTTAAAAGAAAAAAGAGTTAATGGAAGAGCGCTTGAGGTATTTTTGCAAACAGAGGTTAATTATGCAGGGCAATTTTCTTTAACTCCGCAAATAGCTCAAAATTCTACGCTATTTTTACTAGTTGCGGATTGTAGGATTCCAAAAGAAGAAAATGGAACAATTTTACAAAGAGATAGTATGGGTTTAGAAAAACGACTTTATCAAGAAGTTAATGCTTACGCTGAGTCAATTTTCTATCGTAAAAATCCATCTTATTCAACGCGTGTTATCGCTTGTGGTGGTTTAGATTTAGATGAGGCTGCACGTCTACATTTTATCTTTAATGGTAAAAATAATTTTTCTTTTGAAGATATTATAAGTGGTAAAACAGAAGAATTTTTCCGTTGGATTCAAGCAAGTGTTGGTGTATTTGATAATGCAGATTTTATTAACCCAATCATTAATACAACACCGATTCCTTATCACAGTTCATTCATTACAAGATTTAAGGAATTATCTGAAATCGACAAAATGCTTGAAAAAGATAATTTCTTAATCATTACGGCAAAAGTAAGTGGTATGGGTGTTAATACTTTATCAAAAAACTATGCTAGAGAGTTTGGTGGGAAATTTAAATATATTCATTATGTTGAAAACCCCAAATCTACTAAAGATTTTATTATAAGTTTAAGTTTTAAGGGGTATGAAAAGTATGATCTTTTACCTACAGAAATTCAATATATTGAAAAGAAAAAACTATTCTTACAATTAGAAACTGACACTTTAATTATTGTTGCTGATTTTGATTATGATTATACTCGTGATGAAGAATTTTATCCGGTTTTTGCTTATTCAAAATGTAAGGTTATTATTACATCTTCATATGAAACAAAAGATTATCCATGCTTAAAATTAGAAAGTATGAAAGATGAAGATTTACTTTCATTATTTAGACATTATTGCCCTTATGAGTATAGTGATGAAAGATTAATCGAGTTTTTTAAAAAAGTTGAAAAACACACGAGTGTTATTACTTTGGCTGCTAATTTGATTAGTTCTACAGATCTTGATTTAGATGATGTGATGGAACAAATGCTTACAATCGATGAGGTAGTTTATTCGAATCGAACATATGATAGTGTTAACAATCATTTGTTGAAAGTATTCAATTTATCAAAAAGTTATTTAACTGAAAATGATCTGGAAATTTTATCAATGTTGACACTTATTGATGTGAATGGTATTGAGCGAAGCAGATTGACAAGTCATTTACAAATTGGTTCGTTTGTAGTAAATGAACTTAATAAAAAGGGTTATTTATATTTTTCAAATGAAAAACCAGTTAGGGCTTTTTTACCTACTGTTTTATCTAATTTGATTTACCATAATTTCAAACCAAATGAAGCAACCTATTTAAAAGCTCTTGAAATTATTAATTTGATAACGGAGTATGATGAAGCTAAATCATATACATCAGATCAACATAAAAAGAGTGTTAAGTATGGAGAATTCATTTTGAAAAAACGTGAATGTTTTAATAATGAGCCAACAATTATTATGTTAAATAATATGGCTAATCATTATCATGCGACAGCTGATTTAACTGAAGCTTTAAAGGTGAGTGATTTAGCACTTAGTATTTACCGAAAAATACCAGAAAATTTAAATCTTTTTTCTAATATATGTATTACAAAAATATCAATTTTAGAAGATATGGGAAAATATCAAGAAGCGTATGAGCTGGTTAAAAACTTATTAGAAAATAAATTAGAATCGGATTATTTTCTAGGTGTTATTTATAATCTTTTAGGTGCAATAGAAAGAAGAATGGGAAAATATCAAGAAGCATTAGAATCACACCAAAAGGCACTAAAAATATTTTTGATGCTAGATGAAGATGATTATCGAATTAAACAAAGTATAGCTAATTCTTATAATGATATTGGATCAACATATGAAAAACTAAATAATAAAATTGAAGCTTTAGAAAATAAACTTGAGGGATTGAGAATAAGAGAAAGTATACTAGATCCACATCACCAGGATATTGCAAAATCTTATAATAATATCGCGCATTCATATAATCGTATTGGCGATTATGATGAAGCACTTATCTATGAAAATAAGTCGTTAGAAATTAGAACGAAAATATTACCTACAATTCATCCGGATATTGCTAAAATATATAATAATATGGCATTTTCACATCGTATGTTAAAACAATATGATGAAGCAATTTTATATTATGATAAGGCGATTAGTATTAATAAGCAATTGTCTGGTGCTTCTTTACCTAATTTAATTTTTTCACTTCATCATAAGGCTTTAGTATATGTTGATTTAGCTGATTTAAAAAAGGCTATTGAGATTTTAGAGTTAGCTATTGTTTATGCCGCAAAATGTCATTATGATGATACAGTTAAGTTATATGAAAAACTAATTGAACTTAAAAAAAGTATAGGTGATTTAGATAACATTGATTTTTATAATGAAAAAATAAAGGATTTTATTTTGCGTTATGGAAAATAAATTAATGTTAGTTGGCTTAGGGCCACATTCTAAAAGAATCTATATCCGCTTTATACTTAATCATGGTTTTAACTTAGCTTATATAGTTGAAGTTAAGGAAAAAGAAGAAGAAATAAAATGTTTTTTAAAAGAAAAAGGTTTAGAAAATGTAAAACTTTATTTAATCGATACTGTTGATAAAGATGATGATGTTTTGGCTATTAAATATCAAAGAGATTTAAAAGAAATTATTAGAGAAGAACAAATAACACACGCAGTTGTTTCAACTGAACCTAAAGCTCATTATGCTTATTTGAAGTTTTTTATGGAAGAAGAAATTAATGTATTAGTAGATAAGCCAGTTATTATAACTGATGGACTTACTACGTCACAAACTAAAAGAGATGAATTAGTCTTTAAAATGAAAGAATTATGTGATTTATATCAACAAAAAAAGAACAAGATAAATGTTAGTGTGATGTGTCAACGTCGTTATAGTGATGTTTATTTATTTATTAAAAAATATATTAAAGACATTGTTTTAAAATACAATATTGGAATTACAAATATGCATATCACGACAAGTGATGGAATGTGGAATATGCCAAACGAGTTTTTCACAAGAGAAAATCATCCTTATCGTTATGGTTATGGCAAGTTGATGCATTCAGGCTATCATTTTGTTGATTTGATTTTATATTTGTTAGAGGAAAATGAAAATATAAAAGAAAAGAAAATAGAAAAATTATCGCTAAAGTCAAGTGCGTATTTTCCTAAAGATTTTTTTGCGGTTATGAATAATAGTGAGTATAAAAATCTTTTTGGAAATGAAATAGATTACAACGAGTATTTTGAATGTGAAAATGATATGTTGGGTGAAATTGATATACATTCAATTTTAGATTTTAAAGATAAAGAAGATCATCTACTTACAACTATAACATTTGATATGTTACAATCAGGATTTACTAGAAGAGCTTGGGTCGAGTTACCTTTAGATACATATAAAGGAAATGGAAGAATTAAACATAATTTTATTGAAATTAACCTTGGACCATTAGTTTCAATTAAAATTATTTCGTTTCAAGCAAAATTAAAAACGGAAAATTTTGAAGGTGTAGAGCTTGGAGATAATGATCATTTTGAAATTCAAATATATCGAAATACAAAATTAATTGGTGGCGAACTTATTAAGGTATATAAAGCTAGTGATTTTACTAAGAAAAATAAAGACTTTATTGGATATAATGAAGTTTATCGAGAAAATCTCTTTATTGATTTTATGAATGGTGTTAAGGGAAAAAGTGATTTGTTAATGCATTATAATTCAATGTTATTAGTTAAATATATCTATGATTCAATTGATGAAAATATTGAAGTTGAATTTAATTTAGGAAGGAAGTGAAAAATAATGAATCTTATATTTTTAGACAGTGAAGGAACAATCAGGATAAATGGTAAAACAGTTAATAATCTTAACGAAATTTTTTCACATTATGAAAAAAATAATGTGATTCCTATTTTAACTACTGGCCTTCCTAGACATTTGATATTATCTCAATATAAGGATGTATATAATTTTAAATATTTAATTACTTCTAATGGTGCACAAATTACTGATACTGTAAATAATAAGACATTATTTTACGCACCTATTGATGTAGATATTTTACCGTTTTTAGTAGAAGAAAGAAAACATTATCGTTTTCATCTTAAGGCTACTATTTTAGGCGAAGAATATACAACCAATATGAACTATGTTGATGAACATACACATTATTTACAATTAGAAGAAATTGCGAAACTTAAAAACTATTGTCAAGTTTATCTTAAAGTTGATTTAGATTTAAGTTTAGAAGAGATGCAAAAAGAAATTTTAAGTTTTGATTGTAGTAATTTATCTTTAAAAGAAAAAAAGAAATATAATAAATTACTTCAAGGTGGCAATGTTAGTGACATTTATAAATTTGTTGCTTGTAAAAATATCTCTTTACTAAGGGAAAAAATTAAAGCTTTTAATGGAATAGTTATCGGAAATGATTCGGAGAATTTTTATAACTTTGATTTAAAAAATGAAGATACATGGTTATCAATTAACAAAGTTGGTATTTCTAAGTATAGCGCTATTGACTTTTTAACTAATCATTTAGGTGTAGATACAAATGAAATTATTGTTGTTGGTAATGACACTAATGATGATGAAATGTTATTAAAAAGTCCTTTTGCAATCAATATTATAAACCGTAAGAGAAATCTTTATGTTACAAACGGAATTAATATTAAAGAGAAAAATATTGAATTTGTTTTATACTATTTACTTGCTTATTTAAATGGTGGATTTAGTGTTAGTAACTTTAAAAAAGATATTATTAATGAGTTAGTAGATGTTCCATTAATTGCTCGTTTATCTGATGCAAAGAATTCTATTTCAAATCTTCGTTTTGCTTCGCGTGGTATCGTTATAAATGAAAAGGATGAAGTTATCTTATTTTATAAAGAACGAATTGGCGAAATTAAACTTCCTGGTGGTGGTTTAGAAGAAAAAGAAAAACCTATTGAAGCGTTTAGACGTGAGGTTAGGGAAGAGACGGGTTTTGAGATTACTGATATTAAATTAATTGGTTATACAATTGAACGTAAAAGACGTAATGATTTTAAACAAGTATCATTTGTCTTTGCTGCTAAGGCACTTACTTTCAATAATCCTTCTTTAACACTTGAGGAATCAATTAATTTAGGTAAGGGTGTTTATTGTCCAATTGAAATAGCTTCTTTAAGATTTGAAACAGCTCTATTAGAACTGAAAAATCTAAATAGTATTGATTTATATCATGAAAAGTTTATTGTTAGACGTGATAAAAAGATTTTCATTTACTTTAGAAGAAGGATAAAAAAATGAAAAAGATATTAATTTATGGAATGGGAAATGTAGGTAAAAACTTACTATTTTACTTATCACGTGATAAAGATTTAGAAATTGGTATTATTGATCGTAACAAGGAAAGATGTAAGGCGATTGTTTTAGATTTTTTACCTTTTGAAACTAAAGTTATAGACGCTACTGTTGGTAGTTTGGCTGATTATGAATTGTTGTTTGTTACTGCAGGAATTAAAGATGAATCTAATAGAAAATTATATATTAAAGATAGTAAAGAAATGCTAGATGGTATTTTTTCTAATGTTATTTTAAGAGGATTTAAAGGCAATGTTATTATAATTAGTAATCCTACAGATGTTTTATCAACATATGCTTTTCAAAATTATCATAATGATTTTAAAAATATTTTATCTACGGGAACGATTATTGATTCTTTACGTTTAAAAGCGTTAACTAATAAAGAAATTAAACTTTACGGACTTCATGGGAAAGATTGCGTTAGTTATTTTGATGAGGTAAATGAGGATGATTTAAAAGAAGCTTTAGATGTTGGTTATGAAATTCAAAAATTAGGTTTTAATTCATCGTTTGGTATATCGCTTGCGGCTAAGCGTTTAATGGACTATTTGGATGGGAAATATGTAGAAAGTTTTGTTGCAAGTAAATATAATACTATTTATAATTCATCGTTTTCTCATGATTTAGTATTAGATGAGGGTGTTGTAAAATCAGTTTCAATTGATGAAACAAATCCTAACTTCTTAGAACTTAAAAAATATATTGAAATAGTAATTAAAGAAGTAAATTAAAGGAGGTACTTATGGATTTTTTAAATTATTTAGCGAATAATTCATTTTACTTTTTAATCGCACTTGGAGTATTTTTACTTTTAGTGTTGGTTGTTTGTTTAGTCTCTAGACAAACGATATCAGAAGCGACCGTTATTTATTGTGGATTATTATTTTTAATTATCTTTGCAATTTATTCAACAGGGTACGCTTATAAAAATAATGAATATAGCTGGACTGCTTGTGTTGAATGCTTACATGCTTCAATTAAGTCTTTTGGATTTGAAATGAAAACAGATATTGTAAAAGATTTGATGGCTGTTGATAAAGTATATTCTATTTCAGTTGTTTTATCAATCTTTTTCTCTGGCGTAACATTAGTTATTGGTATTATTGAATTAGCTACAGCCGCTATTTTAAACAAAATTTGTTCACTATTTAAAATGGTTGGTTTAGAACGCGAAATTGTTTTAGGATACACTCCTGAAGCTGTTAATTATTGTAAAAACAATAAAAAAGCAATTTTGTGGATTGATTCAAATATTTCTAAAATTACTAAGGATGAAAGAAAAAAATTATTTAGAAGTGGTGTATTATATATATATAAACCATTTACTACAAAACAATTAAGATTAGTTACTTTGTTTGTTTTTAAAACTATTTTTGTAGTATGTTTCCAAGAAAATAATGAACATTTACATAGTATTTTTGATACTTTAGAGGGATTTAAAGCTACTAAAAAAACTTATAAATTCCATGTTCAAACTAGTAGTGAACATATGGATTTTGTTAATATACAACTAACAAATAGATGTAAAGGTAAAGGCAAAATTATGGCAATGACTTTTGAATATCATGAGCTTATTTCACGAAATTTTGCTCTTGAACATAATTTAGCTTATTATTTACCTCGTGATTTTTATAATGAAAGAAAAGTAGAAATAAATGGCGAAGTTAAGTCTTTTAGTGCTGGAACAATTAAGAGTAATAAGAATATTAATGTTGTAATTATAGGATATGGTAAAACAGGTAAAGCTGTTTTAAAATCAATTCTTTTAAATAATCATTTTGTTGAGGCTTATGGTGATTTTTATTGCTGTAAAAAAATTAACATTGATATATATGATTTAGATGAAAAATCTTTTGATGATCCTGTTGTTTCTCATGTTAGAAATTATAATGAGTTATGTGAAAAAGATTTCTTTAACTTTGACGAACAATTAGAACCTTTTGAAATGACAGCGAATATTACTCCACATGTTTATAATGTGAAAACAGACGCAAATGGTACTTTTTATTCTTCACTTAAAAATACTGAAGATACTTTCACATTCTATATTGTTTCATTAGCTGATACTACTGATAATTTATTGGTTGCTGAAAGAATTTTGAGGGTTGTAAATGCAAAATCATCTACTGTTTTTTACAACGTAGATTATGCAAGTGAACAATTAAAAATAAAGAATGATAATTGTATTCCCTTTGGATTTAAATCAGAAATTTTCTCTCACGAAAACATTGCGGTTGAAAACTTGATTGAGTTTGCTCAAATTCGTAATGAAGTTTATGGCGATAAAGCTTTAACAAATATTGGTTTTTATGAATTGCCAATTATTGAAAAAATGTCTAATATTTATGACGCGATAAATCATCGTTTTAAATTAAATTTATTAGGACTAGATTATACATTAGATTCTAACGCTATTGGTATAACAAAAGAAGAATATTTAAAATATTACGAAGGTGAAATTCCTAGTGATTATAACGACTACTTTACACTTAATCTTCGTAATGCGTTAATTTATCAAGAACACTTAAGATGGGCAATGATTTATTTCTTACAAGATTTTAAAGGAATGAAATTAAAAGATTTTGAGGTTATCAAAAAGGTTAGTGTCGTTGATGGAAAAGAAGAGTCAACAATGAAAATTGTTCATAAAAATGTTTCTTTAAGAAAACATGCTTGTCTAACGTCATTTAAAGGTTTAGATTTCCTACATCGTTATGAGTTAGATTTGTTTGTAAAAGCGGGATTTAATAAAACTATTAATGATGTAGAAACATTTAAGTATGATATAAAATTAGAAAAAGCTTATGATATTTTAACAAAATTAGGTTATAAAGTTGTTAAATTAAATAGATAAAGATAGACCCTGTAATTTTACAGGGTTTTAAAAAGGAGTACTTGGTATGGATTTAGAAGTAGAATTGGACCGCTTTTTAAAAATTAAAACAAATGGAAGAGATGATTCAGCCATTTGTTTTAACCCTACCGGGGGACGGGTCCCGAAGGGGCCTGTACCTCGGGGAGG
>CAZSIA010000048.1:0-8557 GCA_964606905.1 uncultured Anaeroplasmataceae bacterium
TAGTTAAGATTGAAAAGAAAATGATGGAATTATCAAATAAGGAGTTTGCGATTTCTCATTATGATTTAACTAAAGAAGAAGCAAAAAAATTAATGGCTTCTGATCCATATAAATTAGAATTAATTGAAGCAGTAGAAGGCGATATGGTGCATGTTTATAATCAAGGAGGATACCTTGAAATTTGTCGTGGTCCACATATGACTACTACTAAAAAGATACGTTATTTTAAATTATTAAATATCGCTGGTGCTTATTGGCGTGGTGATTCTAATAATAAGATGTTAACTCGTATTTACGGAACTAGTTGGTTTAGTGATGAAAAATTGAAAGAACATTTAAAAAATCTTGAAGACCGTAAGTTACGTGATCATCGTAAAATTGGTAGAGAATTAGAATTGTTTATGATTAGTGATTATGGACCAGGATTCCCATTTTGGTTGCCAAAAGGAATGTTACTTAAAAATGCGCTGGTAAATTATTGGACTGATGTTCATACTAAAGCTGGATATCATTTTATTCAAACTCCAATTATGTTGAATCGCGAGTTATGGGAAACAAGTGGTCACTGGTTTAATTATAAAGAAAATATGTATACATCTACTGTTGATGATAATGAATTTGCCATTAAACCAATGAATTGTCCTGGTGGAATGTTAGTTTATAAAAATTCAATTCATTCATATAGAGATTTTCCACTACGTTTAGCTGAACTTGGTTTAGTTCATCGTCATGAAGCGAGTGGTGCATTAAATGGATTATTTAGAGTAAGAACATTTACTCAAGATGATGCCCATGTATTTATGACTGAAGAACAAATTTGTGATGAAATCGCTAATATTATTTCATTATATAAACAAGTTTATGAAGTATTTAATTTAAAATTCCATATTGAATTATCTACAAGACCAGAAGAAAAATATATTGGTGAAATTGCAACATGGGATATTGCGGAAAAAGCTTTAGCTAATGCTTGTGAAAAAGCAGGATTTGCTTATAAGTTAAATCCTGGTGATGGAGCTTTTTATGGTCCAAAATTAGACTTTAAATTAAAAGATTCAATGAATAGAATTTGGCAATGTGGTACTATTCAATTAGATATGAATTTACCTGAAAGATTTGATTTAACATATGTTTCAGAAGATGGAAGTAAGAAACGTCCAGTAATGGTTCATAGAGCATTATTCGGATCACTTGAAAGATTTATTGGTATCATTACTGAACATTATGCAGGTGCATTCCCAACATGGTTAGCGCCTGTTCAAGTAAGAGTAATTCCTGTAAATATGAATTATCATTATGAATATTGTAAATCTTTAAAGAAACTTTTATTAGATCATTCTATTAGAGTTGAAGAAGATTATCGTGAGGAAAAATTAGGTTATAAGATTAGAGAAAGTCAAACTGCAAAGATTCCTTATACATTAGTTATTGGTGATAATGAAGTGGCTAATAATTTAGTTACTTATCGTAAACATGGAACTCAAGCACAAGTAACTGTAAGCATTGAAGAATTTGTAAATTTAATTTTAGAACATAATAAAAATCATAATTAAAAGGAGAAAACTATGAATATCGAAAGAGTTGTTAGTGCATTAAGAATTTTATCAACGGATGCGATTAATAAAGCAAAAAGTGGTCACCCTGGTATTTGTTTAGGTGCTGCACCAATTATGAATGCTTTACTTACAAATACAATGAATATTACACCAGAATGTAAAGATTGGATAAACCGTGACCGTTTCATTTTATCAGCTGGTCATGGAGCACCACTACTTTATAGTGCCTTACATTTAGCTGGTTATGATATTAGCATGAGTGATATGATGAGTTTGCGTCAATTAGGAAGTGTAACTGCAGGTCATCCAGAAAGTGATTTAGTTAAAGGAATTGATGCTTCAACTGGTCCATTGGGACAAGGAATTGCGATGGGTGTTGGAATGGCAATGGCTAGTAGATATTATGCTGCTAAATTCAATACTTCCGATATTACTTTATTTGATAACTACACATATGTTTTATGTGGAGATGGTTGTTTGCAAGAAGGTGTAGCAATGGAAGCATTAAGTCTTTGTGCACACCAAAAGTTAGATAAATTTATTTTGTTATTTGATTCAAATGATATTCAATTAGATGGCGAAACTAATATGACTGTTAGTGAAGATACTAAAGCTAAATATGAAGCTATGGGATTTAACTATATTTTAGTTGAAGATGGAAATGATACTTTAAAGATTGTAGAAGCAATTAATAAAGCAAAAAGTCAAAATGAAAAACCATCATTTATTGAAGTTCGTACTGTAATTGGTTATGGAACTACATTAGCTGGTTCTTGTGCTTGTCATGGTGCGCCAATTGGTGAAGAAAACTCTAACTTAATTAGAGAAAAATTTGGTTGGGAATATCCACCATTTGTAGTTCCAAGTGATGTATATGCATCTGTTAAAGAAGCAATGGCTAATTTAGGTGGAGCAAAATACGCTAGATGGTTAGATAACTATAAATTATATAAAGAAAAATACAGTGAAAAATTTACTGAATTAGAAAAATTCTTATCAAATGGCTTTGAATTACCAGAAGGAGAAGTTATTCCAGATGGTTACGATGAAGCAACAAGAAAATCAGGTGGAAAAGTATTAGCTAGTTTTCAAAAAGCATGTCCAAATCTTTTAGGTGGTTCAGCAGATTTGACAAAATCAACAAATGCCAAAGGATTAGATGGTAACTTTACTAAAGAAAATCCTTTAGGAAGAAATATTTGTTATGGTGTTAGAGAACACGCAATGGGAGCGATTGCCAATGGTATTACATTGTTTGGTGGACTTCGTACATTTACTGGAGCATTCTTTGTATTTAGTGATTATATGAAACCAGCAATTAGAATGGCCGCTTTAATGAAAGTTCCAACAATTTTCGTGTTTACACATGATAGTGTAATGGTTGGAGAAGATGGACCAACACATGAACCAATTGAACAATTAATTGGCTTACGTGCAATTCCAAACTGTAATGTAATTAGACCAGCTGATGCAAGAGAAACATATGAAGCGTTTAAGATTGCTTATAATTCACATGAAACACCAACTGTTATTATCCTTTCTAGACAAAACTTAGTAGTTACAAATACAAATAGCAATTTAGTAAATAAAGGTGCATATGTAGTTAAAGATTGTGTAAATCCTAAATATGTATTACTTGCAACAGGAAGTGAAGTTTCATTAGCTTATGAAGTAAGTAAACTTTTAGATGGTGTTAAAGTTGTTTCAATGCCAAGTGAATTTTTATTTGAACAACAAAGTTTAGAATATAAAAATAGTGTATTAGGCGATAGAAGTAAAGTCATCGCAATTGAAATGGGAGCAACAGCAGGTTGGTATAAATACGCAAGTAAAGTAATTGGCATTGATACATTTGGCTTAAGTGCCCCAGCAAAAGTATTAGCAAATCATTTTGGATTTACACCAGATGCAATTGTTAAGAAAATTTTAAATTAATAGTTTTATTTAAAGCACCATTTGGTGCTTTTTATCTAACTAAAAATATGTTATACTTTTAACGGTGATAAAATATGATGGACGCAATTTGTGCAATCGCGACTCCATATGGTTCTGGTGCAATTAGTATTATAAGAGCTAGTGGGAAAGATTCGATTAAAATGATTAATGAAATATTTAAAGGGCCTGATTTGACAAAGGTAGCTTCGCATACAATTAATTATGGAAGTATTGTTTATGAGGGTGAAGTTATTGATGAAGTTTTAGTATCAGTGTTTTTACCTCCTAGAACATATACAAAAGAAGAGTGTGTTGAAATCAATTGTCACGGTGGGATGTTTGTAACAAATAAAATATTAGAGACGTTACTTAAGATTGGTTTTAGGTTGGCGGATAGTGGTGAATTTACAAAAAGAGCATTTTTAAATGGAAGAATTGACCTTACGCAAGCAGAAGCGGTAATGGATATTATTAGTAGCTCAAATAATTTAATGCTGAAAAACTCTAATAAAGCATTAAGAAAAGAAATTACAAAAATGATTACATCACTTCGTGAAAGATTACTTAATTTAATTGCTAAAATTGAGGTTAACATTGACTATCCCGAATATGATGATGCGATTGAGATGACAAATGAAATTATTATTCCTGAACTTTCCAGTATTAAAGATGAAGTGGAAGTAATCTTAGAACATTCTAAAATTGGTAAAAGTTTATCTTATGGAATTAATACCGCAATTATCGGTAGACCAAATGTTGGTAAAAGTAGTTTGCTAAATATGTTATTGGAAGAAGAAAAAGCAATTGTATCACATTACGCCGGTACTACTAGAGATGTTATTGAAGGAAAACTAAATATTGGTAATGTTACCCTTAATTTAATTGATACAGCTGGCATTAGAGAATCAGATGATTATGTAGAGAAAATTGGAATTAATAAAGCTAAGGAAGTTTTAGAGAGGGCTGAACTTGTTTTATTAGTTTTAGATAATAATGAGATTACTGATTATGATTTAGAATTGATTAAATTAACAGAGGGTAAAAATCGAATTATTATTTTAAATAAAATGGATTTGAATAATAAAGCAAATATTAATCTTCCTCATATTATGATTAGTGCTTTAACTGGTGAAGGATTAAAAGAAATAGAAGACGAAATATTAAGACTAGCTAAAGTTACTGAACTTAACCAAGTAGACGCAACTTATTTAACAAATGCTAGACAAGTATCTCAATTAGAACTTGCTTATAAAGCGATACTAGACGCGATTAATTCTAGTAAAATATACCTACCAGTAGATATGGTAGAATTAGACATAAAGAAAGCATGGGACACATTAGGCGAAATAATTGGAATTAGTAGCGGTGATGAACTAATTAACGAGTTATTCTCTAAGTTCTGTTTAGGTAAATAAAATGAAATTTTTAGTATTGACAGATATTCATGGTTCTAGCAAATATCTTAAGCTAGCGCTTAATAAATTTGAAGAGTTAAAGTGCGAAAAAATATTGTTGTTAGGCGATATTTTATATCACGGACCTCGTAATGATTTGCCACTTGAATATAATCCAAAAGAAGTTATTAGTATTTTAAATAGTTATAAAGATAAAATATTATCAGTTAAAGGAAATTGTGATGCATTAGTTGATGAAATGGTGTTAGAGTTTCCACTATATCCTACGGTTATGATTGAAATTAATGGTGTTAAAGTTGAACTTGTTCATGGACACAATTTAGATGAATGTAGTGGTGAAGGATATATTTTACATGGTCATACTCATGTAAATAAAGTTGATGATCGAGTTATTAATATCGGTTCTTTATCAATTCCAAAAGATAACCACTATACATACGCTATTATTGATAATGATATGTTAACTTCATTTGACCTATTAACCGATAAAGTAGTAATGAGTGTTAAATTATGCAAGTAATTGTTTTTGATTTAGATGGTACTTTAGTTGATACTATTTATGATATTGGAAACTCTATGAATAAAGCTTTAGAAGAGTTCGGTTATAACAGTCATCCTTTACCTAAATATAAAGAGTTTATTGGTGAGGGTGTATTAGTATTAACTAAAAGAGCTATTGGGAAAGATGTAAATGATGATGTTGTTCAACAAGTAGTTAATCGTTATAATGAGATTTATAAAGATAACTGTATGAATCTTAGTAGTCCATTTCCTATGATGATTGAAACTTTAGATAAATTAATTTCTAAAGGATATAAATTAGCTGTAATTTCTAATAAGCCTCATTATGATACAGTAAGAATTATTAAACATTATTTTGCTGATCGTTTCTTTTATGTTGCTGGAAGTAAAAAGAGTGTTGCTAGAAAACCAAATCCAGAGGCAATGAGTTTGTTTATGAAAGAGTTTAATTTAACTATTAATGATATAACTTATGTTGGTGATTCACGTTATGATGCAGAATTCGCTATAAATAGTGGTTGTAAATATTATTTGTTTGAATATGGTTATGACAAGAACGAAGTTATTAAATCATATAATCCTCTAGCATTTTTAAAAGAAGCTAGTGATTTACTTAAA
This sequence comes from uncultured Anaeroplasmataceae bacterium, assembly GCA_964606905.1. Lineage (GTDB taxonomy): Bacteria > Bacillota_I > Bacilli_A > Acholeplasmatales > Anaeroplasmataceae > CAZSIA01. The sequence goes on from CAZSIA010000048.1 coordinate 6,047, forward strand.
TATTTTTAAATAATAGGAGTAAATTATAAAGTTAGTTTTATTGTTTGGTGCGTGCGCAGTAGGAAAAATGACTGTAGGTCAAGAATTAATGAAAATTACTAACCTAAGATTGTTTCATAATCACATGATGATTGAACCTGTAATTGAAATCTTTGGTAAATTTAAACCTGATACAATTGTTAAATTAAGAGATATTATTTTTGATGAAAATGTCTAACTACTAAAAAAATAAGAGGGAATAGAATGAGTATTAGAGGGAAAACCTCTTAATGAAAATATTATAACAAGCATGGTTATGCAATGCGGTCACTGTTGATGTATATGATCAGTGGCTTTTTTTGTATATAAACAGCCAAGTTTTATCTTTGTTATCTCGAAATTGAATATTATCTTGTTAATAATATGATTAAGTTTATATAGTTGTAATGAAGAATATATTTTTTGCTAGGTCCCCATTGAATAGACTATCTTAAAATAAGAAACTATTTTACAAAATAGAGATAATATGATAATATGATGGTGTAATAGATCTTTGTTGATTTCTTGAATGATTCACCAAAGGATTATAAATTATACTCTCCTTTGGCTATGGGAGAGTTTTATATTTTATAAATGATTATAAAAAGTGTATACTTTGGATTGAGAATCCGCTTATAGAGGTGGCAATATTTTATGAAGAAGATATTTGTTTTTATTGGTGATTTAACCTTCAGCATAATAGAAAGCAATAATAAAAATAATTGAAAGGAGTTTTATTAAAAATGATTAAAAAAATATGGATAATTGTAATGTTTTATATAACCACTATATTACTGAGTGGATGTAGTTTAAAGACTGAAATTTCATATCCTGATCCATTCGAAACAGGGGATTATTATGGATATGCCTTTAACGAAAAAGAAGCAGCTGTAGGTGCATTTCGAAAAACAAGTAAAGAATATTTATTTATTCCATGGACTATAATGGATAAAAATTCAAAAAAAACATATGAAGTTATTCAATTAGGTTATAAAAGTGTTAAATATAGCCAAGTTGATGGAGTGTTTTCAACATTTTTAAATCAAAGTATTGTAACACGTTTTTATATACCAGGTTGTATTAATACCGTGTATGACATTTATTTTAATAACTATAACATCTACGGTGGAGTAATATATTTCTACTGTGGTGAAACAATTGATTTATCACCTTTTCAATTAGGAAACGTAGAAGAAGATATTATTTACGTTCCTTACGATAGATACGATGATTTTATAAATAAAACTTCTAATATTAAAATAAAAACATTAAAAGCTAATGTTGAATACTGTTTGAATTATGAATGCGATGAATTATATTACATCGATTATTACTCTAATAATGAGATTATAGAATATATACCTCCTATCCCTCAAAGAGATGGATTTACATTTGATGGTTGGTATAAAGAACCTGAATGTGTTAATGAGTGGAATTTTAATGAAGATAAATTAGTATTTGACATAGATGAATTTAATGTTACAAGATTATACGCAAAATGGATAGCGAATTAAATGGAGGTCCACTTATGTCTAAGAAAATTAAATTTTTTATAATATGTGTGAGTTTTTTTGTTTTCTATATTACTATAGCAAATGCTCATACTATAAATGTATACGCGAGCAACAACACATTAAGTTTACATGAACAAACAAAAATTAATAATGTGAATAATGAAGATTATGTTAGTGGTCAGGAGAATTATATTAATTATGAAAATGATGCTCCTAGCATTACAGTTTTAACTCATGGTTTTGGTGTAGGTGGTTACTCTTGGAGTAATAACCAAAGTAATCCATCACAAATATCTTATAATTCTTCTTCATTAATTGATAAAATTTTCAATAAATTAGATGGAAATGCTACATTATATGTTGCAAATGGAACAACACAAAAAATTACTATATCAAATGATGAGTATTATTATAATTATGGAATGACATTAAAAAAATATTCTTATAATAATTATAGAAATTCATCTTCTGGGACTTTTGTGTCATCAATTGATGACATGACAGGACATATTATCTTGGTGTTTAATAGTTCAATTGCTGACGAAACAAATCAGTTTGTATATAAAGAATTTGAACATGTTTTAGATACTATATCGTTACAATATAAGAATTTAACTGGGAAAATGCCTAAATTTAATTTGGTGGGACATAGCAGAGGAGGTATTACAAATATTATGTATGCCTCTGAACATCCTTATAACGTTTCTTCTATTATTAGTTTAGGAACACCTTATAATGGTTCAAAATTAGGTCAGTTGGAAGCTTTACTTGATTTTATGGGATATGTTGATGAAAATTATGAAATATCAAAACCCGGCGTCAAAGATATTTTGACAGAATCAGTAAATATAAATATACGTAATTCATGGAATAATGCATATCAGTTAGATGGAGTAGATATAGATGTTATTGCATATGGTTCTTCAATTAGTATTGGATTAGTAGAAGAATTGATTGATGATGTAGATACAAATCCTCT
>CAZSIA010000049.1:0-8525 GCA_964606905.1 uncultured Anaeroplasmataceae bacterium
AATTACCGGAAACTTTAAGTATGCTATTCAGCGTGCAACAAATAATAGTATATTTGGTTATAGCATTGGCTACGTCCGTAATGCTGTTCTTTTTAACAAGTAAATTCTTTTTAAGTTTGCAACAATGCGGATATAATGTAAAGAAATACAAAAAGTGGCTTAAAAACAAACAAAACGGATACTTACTTCGCATAATGGTTTTATGTATGCTGGCGTTTTTGTTTTTCCTTGTTTTGTTGTTTCTAAATCTAGCGATACTAAACCACGATTAAATAAACCATTTAAGACATTAGAACATTCATTTAAAGATAAACTTGTCCTCTTTGCCAAAGCAGATACACTAATTGTCACTTGATTGTTTTTTAACATTTCAAATAGTTTTAATAATATAACAAATTCTAGTTCATTTAAACCAAAATTATGATAATTTTCTAACAATAACTTATTAACATTAACATATCCTTTTTGAATTAAATATTTAAGCATAAATTCAACTCCAAACTATAATTTATGATAGTAAAATGAGACAAATCATTGTCTCATTATTTGTAACACTTATTCAATGCTTCTTTAGCGGCGTTTTGTTCGGCTTCTTTTTTTGTCTTCCCAACACCTCTACCTAAAGTAACTCCATTTTCCATTTTAACAACTGCTTCAAATGTTTTGTTATGAGCAGGTCCCGTTTCATTAACAATTTCGTATTGCAATGACATTTTGTCTGTTCTTACTAATTCTTGTAACCTTGTTTTATAATCTTGAATTATTTCAACTTCATCAATATACGGTAATACTAATCTTTCAAAGACTTCAAGCGCTTTTTGAAAACCCAAATCAACATATACAGCACCTAAAATAGCTTCGAAAGTATCAGCAATCATTGACGCGCGATGTCTTCCGCCCTTTAACTCTTCACCATGACCTAACAGTAAAAAATCACTAAGATTAAATTTATCAGCATAAATAACTAAAGCTTCTTCACATACAGATTGAGCACGACGTTTAGTCATATCGCCTTCATCAAATGTGCGATATTTATCATATAAGTATGTACTCATCGCTAGTTCAATAACCGCATCACCTAAATACTCTAATCTTTGATTATGTGGGCAACTATTTTCATTCGCATAACTTGGGTGAGTCAGTGCTTCTTTTAACAATAAAATATTATTAAATTTTACACCTAAGATTTCTTCTAATTTATAAAGATTCATTATTTTCTTCCTTTAAAGGTAACAAGGAAACAACTGTTTCAATTAATTTACTTTCAATTAATTCACGAACACGTCTAATACCATGATAAAAAGCATATTCATCACTAGAACCATGAGCCTTAACAAGTGGAACATTAACTCCACATAACATTGCTCCACCAACATCATCAGCACTCAACATTTCCTTATATTTCTTTAAGTTTTTACGCATAAATAAATAACCAATTTTACCAAATAAAGTTGATTTAATACAATTAGCTAACATCATTCCAGAGCCTTTTGCAGTTCCTTCAATAGTTTTCATAACCATATTTCCAGTAAATCCATCAGTAAGTAAGATTTCACAATCCGCTGTTAAAACCTCTTTTGTTTCAACATTACCAATGAAATTAATTTGTTGATTAGCCATTAATCTTTCATAAGTTTGTTGATCAACTTCTCTACCTTTCCCTACCTCAGTACCAATATTTAATAAACCTACTCTTGGGCTTTCCACGCCAAAAATAACTCTTGCAGCAACAGTCGCGTAAATTGCAAGTTCTTCTAAATGTTCAGGTCTTAACTCAATATTCGCACCAACGTCCAATATTAATTTATGGCTACCATCCACACTAGGAATAATTGGACATAAAGCAACACGACTCATTTGTGGAATTCTTTTAATAATAATATGAGCACCGACAATTACAGCTTGCGTAGGACCAGCTGTAACAATACCGTGGTTTTCGCCTTCTTTACAACTCTTCATCGCTAAAACTAAAGACGATTTACGATTAGTTCTTATTTGACGTACTGGGTCATGTTCTCCCATATCGATATATGAATCAGTATGAACAATTTTTATTCTTTCCTCATCTTTTAAATACTTACGGATTTTAGTTTCATCTCCATATAAAGTTAATTCAATATCATTAAATTGTTTAATAGCCATTTGGGCACCTAATACTGTAGACTCAGGAGCATTATCTCCACCCATAGCATCAACAGCAATTTTAATCATAATAATCCACCATCCTTAAAATTTATTATATCATAGTTTATTAGAATAAACTAGTTTAATTGATTCTTAATTTCAATTTGATCAATAATTCTATCAATATACTTTTTAATTTCCTGATCATTATCTTGTAATAAAAATAAGCTTTCCGCATCTTTATTAATTTTGCTAAATAGTTCAACATCTTTAGAAAAATCCGCAAAAACAAAATCAGGAATCCCGCTTTGTCTAATGCTAAAATAGTCCCCAGGTCCTCTTAACTTTAAATCCATTTCAGCTAGTTTAAATCCATCTGAAGTACTAGCTAATACATTTAATCTTTCTTTTTCTAAATCGTTTGTAATCAAATAACAATAACCCGCTAAATTTCCTCTACCTACTCTACCACGTAACTGATGCAATTGAGACAATCCAAAGTTTTGTGCATCTAAAACAACCATAGTTGTTGCGTTATCAACGCTTATTCCAACTTCAATAACAGTTGTTGAAACTATTATATCAATTTCTTCTTTTAAAAATCGCTCCATTACATCGTTTTTCTCTTTATCCTTTATTTTACCGTGAAGTATTCCAATAGTATTATTCGGAAATCTTTGAGTTATCAAAGTAGCTACATCATCAATATCAAAACGACTATCATCATAATCACTTTCAATAGCAGAAACAACAAAATATATTTGATGTTTATTCTTTAGCTCTTCTTCAACGCGTCTAAAAACCAAATCAATTTCATCAATTAACATAACATTCGTTTCTACTAGTTTTTTATCCATTCTAACAGTTTTAATCGTTGATATATCCAAATCTCCAAAAATTGTTAATCCTAACGTTCTAGGAATAGGTGTAGCAGATAAGAATAAAGCATCAATCACCTTATTACCATCAAATAAATTATTACGAGCTTTAACACCAAAACGATGTTGTTCATCAATAATTACTAATCCTAAATTTTTATAAGTTATATCCTCATAAAATAAAGCATGCGTTCCAATTACAATTTCACATTGTCCATTTCTTAAATTAGACAAAATAATATTTCGATTAGCCTTTGACGTTGTACCAGTAAACAAACCAACATTAACACCAAAAGGCGCTAACATCTTCTTAAAATACTCATAATGTTGATTTGCTAATATTTCCGTAGGTACCATTAACACGACTTGCTTTTTCGCTGTAACCATTGCAAAAGCACTAATTAAAGCTACAATTGTCTTACCACTTCCTACATCACCTTGAATCAAACGATTAGCGGGATAAGGTCGTTTAAAGTCTCTGAATATTTCATTACAAACATTTTTTTGATCTAGTGTAAGTTCAAAAGGAATAGTCTTAATAAACTTTTTAACTTCACTAATATCATACTCAATTGGCCCTCTAGTCTTTTTTTCTTTTAAAAACTTAAAGTAATTTACTCTAATAAAGAAATTTAGGATTTCTTCATATTTCCTGCGCTCTCTACCTAACATTATATCTTTATAACTTTTTGGATAATGAATACATTCAATTAAATTATTAATATCCATAAAATTATTTTTTTCCATAAGATAATGTGGTAAATATTCTTCTATCCGATAGCCAGCATTAAGCGCTTTTTTTACAGCTTTTTGAATGACTGAAGAAGGAATGTTTTTCACCTTATAAAAAGATTCAAAAAAACCATCTATTTTATGTGGAAAAACTTGAATTGCAACCAATTCTTTCTTAAAGTAATTATACTTACCACAAACCATAACTTTTGAATTAGGAGTTAATTGATGTTGTAAATACTTTCTGTTAAATACAATGACTTTAATTAGTTCACCACCAATATTCAAAATAAAAGATAAACTATTTAAATTACTTCTATAAAATTGATATGTAACTGTAGAAATTACATTCCCTACTAAAGTTACACGATTATAATTAGTTATATTATGCAAATCGGTTGGAATATAAGCCTCATAACGATATGGATAAGATAAAAATAAATCCTTGATTGTATAAATATCATATTCATTTAAAATTTCAACATATTTTTTACCAAGACCACTTATTGTATTAATTGATACATATTCAGCTTTCATTATAAAACCTCCTTTACCTAATATAATTACCACAATAATATTTTTTACTAAAATAAAACTCCGCAACCAGAAATGAAAGCGGAGTAAGTTAATATTATAGTTATTATTCAACAGCAACGATATATGAATAAATTTCTTGTTTCCCGTCAACTACTTGAACTTCAATTTCTTCACTTAATGAATTAGTAAATTCAACCAATTCTTCTACCTCATCACTAGCTACACCAACTCCAGTAAATAAAGTTACAATTAATGAATCTTCAGTAACAGATGATGATAATACATATTTAACAGCATCTAAACGATTTTTAGTTGAAACAACAATTTCACCGTTTAAAATACCCATAAAATCACCAGATTTAATCTTAACACCATTAATTTCAGTATCTCTTACAGCATAAGTCACTTCACCAGCACTAACATTTTTAATTGCTGCAGTCATACATTCAACATTTTCTTCTAATGAGTTAGTTTCGTCAAATACCATTAATGAAGAATAACCATGTGCGATTGTTTTCGTTCTTAAAACTTCAATATTTGCATTATCACAAAGCTTCTTTGTTTGTTCAGCAGCCATAATTACGTTAGAGTTATTTGGAATAATAATAATATTATCAGCATTTAATGTTTCAACAGCTTTAACGAAATCCTCAGTACTTGGATTCATTGTTTGACCACCATCAATGATATAATCAACACCTAATTCTTTAAAGACATTTTTAATTCCATCACCGAAACAAACAGCTACTAACGCATATTTTTTCTTTTCATTTGAAATTGGTGTTTCTTCAACAGGTGTTGGTTGTTCTTCTTTTTTAAGAAGTTCTGTATGTTGTAATCGCATATTTTCAATTTTAATTGTTTTAAATTCACCATGACGTTGTGCCATATTTAAAGCACGCCCTGGATTATTAGTGTGGACATGAACTTTGCATAAATCTTCATCTTTAACTAATACTAAAGAATCACCAATCATTGACAAAGGACTTCTTAGATCACTTTCTTCAAATTCATTAGGTTTCTTTAAAATTAAAATAAATTCTGTACAATAACCAAATTTAATATCTTTAGTATCAAAATTAGCTTGAGCACTTGAGCTAGTAACAGTTTCAGTTGTAGTAATTTCTAAAATCTTTCCTTCTAAAGCCATCAACATTCCCTTAATAACTTTTAAGAACCCAGCTCCACCACTATCAACTACACCAGCATCTTTTAAAACAGGTAAAATGTTTGGCGTATTAGCTAAAGATATTTCAGCATACTCAACATATTTTTCTAAAATAGATTTGATATCTGTAAAATTTTTTCTAGTTTCATTTATTTTTTCACCAGCTTCACGCATAACTGTTAAAATAGTTCCTTCAACAGGATTCATAACAGCTTTATACGCTACATTATATCCACTTACTAAACAATCAATAAATTCATCAATTGTAGCTGAACTACCCTTGATATTTTCCATGGCAGTATAGATACCGCGGAAAAATTGAGATAATATAACACCAGAATTACCTCTTGCTCCCATTAATAGTCCACGTGATAATGTCTTACTAATATCTGAAATAGAAATAGATTCAGAATTTTGGATATCACGTACACCACTCATCATAGTCATACTCATATTAGTACCAGTATCACCGTCAGGAACTGGAAATACATTCAAATCATCAATTTCTTTTAAATCATTTTTCAAATTAATTGCTCCGTTAATCACCATTTTTTTAAATAGCGATCCGCTTATACTCGTATAGGTCATGGTATACCTCCTTATAATATAACTTGTCAACCATAACTCGAATTTTCTCCGATAAAAACCCTAATTAGTATAGCATAATAACTACCAAAAAGCAACCTAATAGATTTTCAAGCACTTCTATGTAACCGCTTACATTACTTATTTTTGGTAAAAAAAAAACACATTTTTAAATTTTTTCTTATTTTGGAATTTAAATATTAATAAAAATAAGTAAACATTAATATTATCTACACATTATTAACAAGATAACCACATAAAAAGAAAATTTAGTTTTTTTTAAAAAAATGTTGCACTTTAACAATATATATATTATAATACTAAAGTGCGAATGATTATTTCTAAATGAAATGAAGGAGGTTATTAAGTATGGCAAAATGTTATGTAACAGGTAAAGGTACAGTATACGGCAACACTCGTAGTCATGCCCTAAATGCTAACCGCCGTAAATGGAAAGCAAATTTACAAACTGCTCGCGTTGTTAATGAAAACGGCAATGTTGTTAAAGTTAAAGTTTCTGCAAGAGCTTTAAGAAGTGGTAAAGTAACTAGAGCTTAATCGCTTAAAGATCATATCAAAATATACCGGTTCAAAAGTGGCCGGTTTTATTTTTTTAAATATGCTCAAATTATAAAAGTTAGAGAAAATTGATTTCCCCTCTCACAACACCACATCTTTCCGTTTGGCAATGGGCGATGCAATTTATAAATTTAAAATTCAAACTAAATAATAATCTAGAGCGAAGACTAAACCTCTTCGTTCTTTTGTTTTATTTGGTTTGAAAAGTCTGAGTTTTGATATTGTAGAACCCAGTTGAAATGTTCTTGCTAAGGCGTAGTACCCTTTTCTTGAATACGCTGTTGTTGCTTTGTCTTTATTTAGTCCACACCTCATTAAGTTTAACGCTGTTGTTTTTGGTAACTTCAACATTTTCCAAATAATCATTTTGATTCTTGTGCGTAACCATTCCTGTTAATTTTAGAAATGTTTTCATTTTACTAATTTTAAAGTAATTAACATATCCACTTATTAACCAATTAAGTTTTTCAAATCGTTTGTCTAAAGAAATGCTTTCGCTTCTTTTCACGCCCCATCACTGGTTTACGCTTTGCAAGTTGCTATCAAGTTCGTCGACAACTACGCCTCTTGGGACTTTCACCCTAGATATCATGACATGCCCGTCATACCAAAGAAAAAAGATGATCACTCATCTTTATTTTTTTTGCTGAATATTTTAGCGAACCAAGAGATGATACGCGACAACCATTTTGGTAGCTTAATTACATAAAACCGCATGTATGTCACCTCACAGTAATATATATGCTATTAAAAACAAAATATTACTTTAATGACTCAATTATTTCTTTTTTGTTAGTAGCCTTAAAAATATATGACCCACTTACAAGTACATCTGCTCCAGCTTCTACGCACATTTTAGCAGTTTCATTATTAATTCCGCCATCTACTTCAATTTCATATTCTAAATTATTATTACACTTGAAGTTTTTTAACCATTTAATCTTTTCTAAAGCTGTAGGATCGAATTTTTGACCACCAAAGCCTGGTTCAACACTCATAACTAAAACTAATTCTACACTAGCTAAATATGGTAGTATTTCTTCTAACTTAGTTTTAGGACGAATTGAAATTCCAGCTTTCAATCCTTTAGCGTGAATCATATCAATTACTTCTTTTGGATTTTCTGTTGCTTCAACATGGAAAGTGATTAAGTCCGCTCCAGCAGAGGCAAATCTATCGATATATCTTTCAGGTTTAACTATCATTAAATGCGTATCAAATACCTTTGTATAATGAGGTCTAATTGATTTAATAACTGGAATACCAAATGAAATATTATTAACAAATATCCCGTCCATTACATCAATATGAAGATATTCAACATAATCAATAACTGAATCAATATCGTCTTTTAATCTTGCAAAATCACAAGATAAAATTGATGGTGAAATTTTAATCATAATTTATCCGTTTTTGAAAACCTATAAAACTTTATAAAAGTTTCTGTTTCATTCCTCATTCAATGAGCCATGAATATCTATATTTACATATAAATCTTCAAGTGGTATATACTCTTTTGAGGCGTCAATTCCGTACAAACGTATACGTATTTTTAGTTTTCATTACCTTTCTATTTAATTTATTTTATAATTAGCTAAGTTAATAGCTGCGTTTAAATCTCTATCTATTGTTAAGTTACATATTTCACAATTATATATTCTTTCCCTAATATCCATTTTTTTAATATTCCCACAACAACTACACCTTTTTGTTGATGCATAATATTTATCAGCTTTTACTACTTTTGTGTTATATTTAGAAGCTTTTTCGATTAATAATCTACCAAATTTTCTAAATGATGCAGTATGAATGTTCTTAGCCGCTAATCTTTGTTCATATGTCATTTTCTTTCTTTTCTTTTTATTTGTCATCTCTTTAACATATAAATCTTCAATTACTATTTTATTTGGTGGATTATTAAA
>CAZSIA010000050.1:0-4991 GCA_964606905.1 uncultured Anaeroplasmataceae bacterium
CAAAATATTTTACTTAGTGAGTGGAATAAACTATTTGAATATATTCCAATTGAATCGCAAATACATAAATATCACCAAGTTTATTATGATAAAATTGCAATATGTCATTCAAATGGAAATTCAGACGCATTTATTGAGTTTATGTTAATGATGATTAGTGAAACTTTAGATAATGTAATTGCAAGTGTTGAAAAGGAAAGTAAAAATATTTCTGATCAAGTTAATAGATTATTAGAAATTATGGAATTTGGTATTCCTTATAGTGCTAATGATTTAATGGAAAAATTAAGAATTAAATCAAAAGAAACATTAAGAGGAACATATTTAAATCCAGCAATTGAAAATGGACTTATTAGTATGACAATGCCGGATAAACCTAATAGTAAAAATCAAAGGTACATAAAACAATAATCTGCTATTAGTAGATATAAAATCGAGAATACGTTGTACACGTTGAGCGTGTTGTGCATTTGATAAAAAAATTTTGCAAATTATATAGTGGTATCTTAAATTTAATTTGCAAAAATACAAAAATTAAACTATCTATTAAATTTTTCTTAAAACTATTGAAAATAAACTTATTTTGTAAATTATACAAAAATGTATCTGTGCAACTAGTAGTTAATCATTATAGCAGCAGTATGGCAAAAAAACATATAGGTTCAAATCGCAAGATTTCACCTAGAAGTTCACTTGGATAATAAGTGACTAGTTTACTAATAAGTCTGTTTTTTCTTTTTCTTTTTAAAAAAAGAAGTATAATAGAGTGTGGTGATGTTAGAATGATAGAATTAGAAATTATTTTATTAGTATTAGGCCTTGTTAATTTAGGATTGTTATTTTATCTCATATTTAGAAAATCTAAAAACAATAATAATGAGAATATTAAATTTGAACTTAAAGAGGTAACAAACGAAATTGCATTGAAAATTGCATCAGAACAAGGTACTTTAAAAGAACACTTAGCGAAGCAAATTGGCGAAAACAATGGAAAAATGTTATCCTTATATAATGAATTTTCTAAAGAATTAGTAGAAAAGATAAATAAGGAAGAAGCGGAACTAAAAGAACATATAGCAAAACAAATAGGTGAAAATAACACTAAAACTTTAGGAATGTATAATAACTTTTCTAAAGAACTTGCAGAATGGCTAAGTAAGGCAATTAAAGAATTAAATGAAAAAGTAGATTCACGCTTAAATGAGGGTTTTAAAAAGACAAATGAAACATTTCAAGGAATTTTAGAACGTATTAGTAAGATTGATGAAGCCCAAAAGAAGATTGAACAATTATCTACTAATATTATTTCTCTTCAAGATATTTTAAGTGATAGAAAGACTAGAGGTTATTTTGGGGAAGTTCAACTTTATACTATTTTAGCTAGTATCTTTGGTGAGAAAAACGACAAAGTATATGAGTTACAATATAGTTTACCTAATGGTTGTATTGTTGATTCAATTCTAAGATGTCCAGAACCATTAGGTATGGTATGTATCGATTCAAAATTTCCATTAGAAAACTATCAAAGAATGATGGATAAGAAAATTTCTGATATTGAAAGAGCGTCTTATGAGAAAACTTTTAAAGCGGATGTAAAATTTCATATTGATACAATTGCTAATAAATATATCATTAAAAATGTAACTAGCGATCAAGCAATTATGTTTTTACCTGCAGAGGCAATATTTGCCGAAATTAATGCATATCATCCTGATTTAGTTACATACGCTCAAAAGAAACGTGTATGGCTAACTAGTCCTACAACTTTAATTGCTACATTAACAACAATTGAAGTAATTCTTAAAAATATTGAAAGAAATAAATATACACAAGTAATTCAACAAGAGTTGGAAAAGTTGAGTGTTGAATTTGCAAGATATCGCACTCGTTGGGATAGTTTAAGTAGAAGTATTATTAAAGTAAACAAAGAAGTTGAAGAAATTAATACGACTACAGAGAAGATTTCTAAGAAATTTGACTCAATTAATAAAGTTGAGTTAGAAGTTAAAGAAAAAATAACTACCGAAGAATAAAAGAAATGGGAGGAATTAAAATGATAGCTAGTGTAGTAGTAGATTGTAAAATTGATACTGTAAATAGAACATTTGATTATTTAGTTCCTCCTTGTTTTATTGATAGTATTCAATTAGGTCAAAGAGTCTACGTTCCTTTTGCTCGTCAAAATTTATTAGGAATTGTTGTTGGTCTTAAAGAAGATAGTGAATACGATGATCTAAAAGAAATTAATGACATATTAGATTTAGTTCCTTGTTTAAATGAGGAATTAATAATGTTAGCTAAAAATATGCATGAATATTATTTTAGTTTATATATAACGTGTCTTTTAACAATGATTCCTCAAGCATTAAGGATTAACTATGATAAGGTGTTTGTTGCAGATGATATTGATTTGCTTCCATTAGATATTCGTGGACTATTTGTTAATAGTAGATTTACTTATCAAACAAAATATAAAGATTATCTACCTACTTTACAAAAATTAGTAAAAGAGGAAAAACTGCGATTATTAAACGTCATTAGTGATAAAGTAAATATAAAAGAAGAAAGTTTTATTAAATTGAGTGATACAATTGATATCAATTTAAATGAAAAACAGCAAGAAATAGTTGAATATTTAAAAAGTTTTAATGGTGTAATGTTAAGACATGATTTAGTCGAAAAGTATAGTGCTGGGAGAATAAAAACGTTAATTGAAAAAGGCGTTTTGATTCAATATAAAAAAGAAGTGATTCGTCATTTTGATGAAGGAAAAGTTTATATTGATAAGGTAGTTGAATTGAATTCAAAACAGCAAGAAGTTTATGAAAAGATCAAGGAAGATTATGATAAATTTAACACTATTTTATTACACGGCGTTACTGGAAGTGGTAAAACGGAAATCTATTTAAAATGTATTGAAGATATCGTATCTAAGGGAAAAACGGCAATTATGTTGGTTCCAGAAATTTCGCTTACTCCACAAATTGTATCGCGATTTAAAGCAAGATTTAAGGATAGCGTTGCTGTACTTCATTCTAGACTTAGCGCTGGTGAAAAATATGATGAATGGCGAAGAGTTATCCGTAAGGAACTAAGTATTGTTGTAGGAGCTAGAAGTGCAATTTTCGCTCCTCTTGAAAATATCGGAATTATTATTATTGATGAAGAACATGAAGCTTCATATATTCAAGATAATATGCCTAGGTATGATGCAAGAATGATTGCTAGAATTAGAGCCCGTAATAACAATGCCTTATGCTTGTTAGGCTCAGCTACACCTTCAATTGAATCATACTACAAAGCACAAAAAGGAATCTATAAGTTATTAGAACTTAAAGAAAGAGCTAATAAAAAGAATCCTCCATCTATTCAAATAGTTGATATGGCTAATGAAATGAAAATGGGCAATTATTCTTTATTTTCAAGACAATTAAAACAATTGATTGCAGATAGGTTAAATAAAAAAGAACAAATTATTTTATTAATGAATAAACGCGGTTATTCATCATTTGTTATGTGTAGAGAATGCTCGACTGTTATAAAATGTCCACATTGCGATGTGAGCTTAACTTATCATAAAGTTGATGACAAACTTAAATGTCATTATTGTGGTTATGAAATTGATAATGTTAAAGCATGTCCATCATGTAAGAGTTTAAAAGTTCGGTTCGTTGGTGGTGGAACGCAAAAAGTAGTGGAAGAAATCAGCAAAGAGTTTCCTACTGCTAAAGTATTACGTATGGATATGGATAATACTAAAAATAAAGGTGGACATGAAAAAATAATTAATAGTTTTACAAAAGAAGAAGCTGATATTTTAGTTGGAACACAAATGGTAGCCAAGGGATTAGATTTTCCGAAGGTTAGTTTAGTGGGGATTTTAAATAGTGATTTAGCTTTAAAATATCCCGCATATACTTCACCAGCTACTGCATATAATTTGTTTGTTCAGGTTGCTGGTAGAGCTGGTAGACATAATACAGATGGTGTTGTTATTTTACAAGCTTACGATACAAATCATTATGCGTTATTAAACGCGTGTGGTGGGTCTTATCAAAAATTTTATGAAGAGGAATTAAATTATCGTAGACTTGCTTCTTATCCGCCAATAAAGAAAATTATTGAAATTACAGTAGTTGGAAAAGATTATAAAGCTTCTTTTGATGAAGCTAGCAGGATTGTTAATTATATAAAAGAAAAATCAAATGCTTTGGTATTAGGACCAGCGGAAGATTATATTGTAAAAATCAATGATTTATATCACTTTAAGATTACAATAAAACACGACAATGATAAAAGCATTAGTAATATCATCAGAAGTGTTTATGTTAAATATGAAAAAGATAAAAAATACAAAATATACATTAGTAGGATGTGATAAAGATGCGAATAGTATTTATGGGTACACCAGAATTTAGTGTTAATGTATTAGAAGGTTTAATTGAAAAATATGAAGTTGTTTTAGTTGTTACTCAACCTGATAAATTAGTGGGTAGAAAACAAACTATAGAATTTTCACCAGTGAAAAAATGTGCTTTAGCTCATAATTTACCTGTTTTTCAACCTAAAAAAATTAAAGATGAATATCAAAATGTTTTAGATGCTAAACCGGATATAATCATTACTGCTGCCTTTGGTCAATTTATCCCAAAAGTAATTTTAGATTATCCAGAATTTGGCTGTATAAATGTTCATGGATCATTACTACCAAAATATAGAGGTGGTTCACCGATTCAAACAGCTATAATTAGCGGAGAGAGGGAAACAGGTATTTCTATTATGTATATGGTTCCTAAAATGGATGCTGGAAATATTATTAGTCAAAGAAGTATAGCCATATTAGATAGTGATGATAACGGAACTATGTTCGAAAAGTTGAGTGTTTTAGGAAGAGATTTATTACTTGAAACATTACCTAGTATTTTTGAAAAAACTAATTCTAGTATTGTCCAAGATGAACAAAAGGTAACCTATGCTTTTAACATTACTCA
>CAZSIA010000050.1:5001-8131 GCA_964606905.1 uncultured Anaeroplasmataceae bacterium
CATGAAGATCAGTTTATTGATTGGAATAAAAGCAGTAAGGAAATTATTAATTTAATTCGTGGGCTATCGCCTACTCCAACAGCGTTAACAAGTGTTTCAGGGATGATAATTAAGGTTTATAAAGCCAAAGAAGTAATTACAGAATTAAAAGGAAAACCTGGTGAGGTTTTAAAACTTAATAAAGAATTATTGGTTGCTACCGGTGATGGTGTTGTTTCTATTTTAGAATTGCAACAAGCTGGAAAAAACAAAATGGATGTTAAAAGTTTTTTAAATGGACAAAAAATATTGTCTCTTGGTGCAGTGTTAGAAAATAATATTTTATAAATATTTTCTGTTATATGGTATAATGTTATATTAGAAAGGTGGTCTTTATATGAAAAAACCAAAATTATTATATTCAAGGGATGAAATGTTACAACTTAATATCGAAACTTTAAAAAGTCGTGGAGTTGAGATAGAACAAATTGCTGAAATTGCATGGAAACAACAAAGTAAATATACTAAAGATATCCCAATGAGCGTAGCGGTTGATAGCGTTATAAAAATCTTATCATATCGCGATATTTTCCATTACATTCAATTAGGGGCTGAAATTGATAGATTAGCTGAAGAACATCAATTTAAAGGTCCTATTCAAGATATTTTATTTTACGATTTAGGATTATTTGGCATTGATGAGGTATTAGGACTTGAAATCGCTGGTACATATGGTGCAATCGGAAAGACAAATTTTGGCGATATTGATGTAAATAAACCTGGTATTGTTCATGATTTAAATGAAATCGGTAAAAATGAATATGGAGTAGAAAACCCAGATGCTAGATGTCATACAATGTTAGATGATATTGTGGGTGCAATAGCTGCAAGTGCTTCAACACGTATTGCCCAAGTTTTAAATGAAGAATTAGCAAACGAAGATTCTACATATGAAAAAATTTCCATTTTTGATATTAATGAATAATTAGGAGTGAACGAAGTTGAAAATGTTTAAAAAAATTCTAAGTTTTTTTGAACGAAATTTTAGCTTTGAGCATGGCGTAGATTTAAATGATGAAGTAGAAGTATTATTCAGAAGGAATATCGTTATTAAAAACATTATTTTTGTTTCAAATATTGTTTATTCAATTATTTTGTTATTAGTATCGATTGGTGATCCTTCTAATGGGAATTGGTTATGGTCTATTATTCCATTTCCACTAACTTTTGTTATCAACCAAACTATTAAAAAGATTATTTATTCAGAAAATAAAGACTTAATTAGACAACAAATTGCGATGTATATGTGCTCGTTTTATATGTTTTTATCAGCTATTTTAGTTTATATTAAGCTAAAAAGTGGTATTACAACAGTTGGTTATTCTGAAGCTGGGTATATGCTACTTTATTATTCATTAGTTGTAATTTCACTCTATCAAGACACCAAAATGCTGAAAAATGTCTTTGGATGGATGTTTGCAATAGTGACAATTTTGCATTTTACAATGACACACAGTTTAGTAGATTATGCAAGTAATGGTTTTATCAGTTTTATTAAAAACATTACAGCTGATGAAGTTTTATTGCTTAATTTGAAAGATATTCTTTTTAGGACGCTCGTTATGCTCGTTTTTATGCTAGCAATTTATATCATTACTGCTATCGGTGAAAAGATGAGTAATGAACGAGTTGCTGAATTAACTAAGCGTAAAGACATTCAAAAAGACTTTAAAAATGTAGTAACAAATCTATATGAAGTGTTGCTTGAAACGAGAGTTGGATATGATGATAATTCGACTCAATTACCGCTTTTAGCTAATATGGTTGGTAAACTTGCTAGTTTATATAGTTTCTCACCACAAAAGTGTGAAGAAATTGTTGAATTTGCATTATATAATAAAAATCATCAGTTAAATTTAACTGTTGCAGAAGAAAGTAGTGAAATAGAGTTTGATACTTTGCGCGAACAAACGTCAATTGGTTTTGTTGTAGCAAAACGAATGCAGTTATCGCAAAAATGTGAAAATATTGTTAGAGCTCATATTGAAGGATGGAATAATCAAGAATTCCAAATTAAAATGCTTAATATCCAAAACAATATTGAAAGTCAAATAATTTTAATATGCGATATGTATATTTCTTTAAGAAGTATAAAGAGTTATAAACGTCCTTATCCACATAAGCATGTTATTGAATATTTAGAAAAAGAATTTAAGATTTATTTTAATAACGATTTATTTAATCGTTTCATCAAATTTGAAAAAGATTTTGAAGCGATGTATAACGAATACGAAGTCATGTAAAAATGACTTCTTTTTCAAGAAGTATGGAGGGTTTAATTTATGTCTAGTAAAATGAAAAAATTTTTATCATATTATAAGCCATATAAAAAATTAATTATTGCCGATTTATTTTGTGCTTTATTAACGAGTGGTATTTCAATACTAATTCCTTTAATTATTTCATATATTACTGGCGATTTAATTGGTGAAAATTTCATAACTGATGAAAACTTCAAATATATTTTAATTTTAATTGGAGTTTTAGCTTTATTGTTAGTTATTGAATATTTAGCTCAAGTATTTGTAACTTATATGGGACATTACACAGGAACACTGATGGAATCGGATTTAAGAAGTGAACTTTTTGGTCATTATCAAAAATTATCTTTTACTTTTTATGATGAAAATAAAACAGGGCAACTGATGAGTAGATTAACAAATGACTTATTTAGTTTGACTGAACTATATCATCATGGCCCCGAAGATATAATTATTTCTTTAGTAAAAATTGTTGGATCATTTGTTATTTTAATGTTTATTAACCCAACACTTACTCTTATTTGTTACTCACTAATTCCTTTATTAGTTTTATTTATTTTATACTATAATCGCAAAATGAATAAAGTATTTAAAAATAATAAACGATATATTGCGGAAATTAATGAACAAGTTGAAGATAATTTGAGTGGTATTAGAGTTGTAAAAAGTTTCGCTAATGAAGAAATAGAAACAAAGAAATTTGCACAAAGTAATCAACATTTTGTTGAATCTAAACGCCAAAGATATAAATTAATGGGTAATTATATGGCGATTTTAACATTGTTTTCTACAGGTTTGCAAGTGGTTGTTATTTTAGTAGGTGCACTTTT
>CAZSIA010000051.1:0-7851 GCA_964606905.1 uncultured Anaeroplasmataceae bacterium
AACATTTTGGGCAAAGAAGTTTATGTTTACTTGGTTCTTTTACCACTGTTTCTTCAGTAACTGTTTCTTTTTCAACATATACTAACTTTTTATTTAACTTTTTAATAGTAATAAAAATATAAACAGTTAAAAGAATAGAAGCTATTGTTACAAATATTTTGACTATCCAATGTATATTAACTACTAATAAAGCTACACATAAGAAAACAGATACCATCATAGCTATAAGTAACAATAGAATTAATACTTGATTTTTTAAATTTTGCTTCATTTTAGCCCTCGATTATTTCCATAAATTCATCATATGAACATTCTTTATCAACAATCTTATTTTTATTTATATAAATATAACGATTAGCTACTGTATCTAATAATTCAGCGTCATGAGATGTAAATAAGATATTTCCTCTAAAAAATGACATTCCTTCATTTAATGCAGTAATTGATTCAAGATCTAAATGGTTAGTTGGGTCTTCAAATACTAACACATTAGGTCCTTCTAGCATCAATTTAGCAAATAAACATCTAACCTTTTCTCCACCACTTAAAACATTTGCCTTTTTAAGTGATTCTTCACCACTAAACAACATTCTTCCTAACCATCCACGAATAAATGATTCAGCTTGTTCATTAGGTGAGAATTGACGAAGCCAATCTACTAATGATAAATCTTTATTAAAATATTCACTATTTTCTTGGAATAAAAATCCTGTTTGTGTTGTAACTCCCCATTTAATAGTTCCACTATCAGGTAGTTCTTTTCCAGCTAAAATATTAAATAAAGTAGTTGTAACTAAAGTATTATCACTAATAAAGGCAATCTTATCGTTTTTATTAACTACAAAACTTAAATTTTCGAAATAAGGTTTTTTAGTTAAATTTGTAACAAATAAAATATCATTACCAACTTCTCTATTGGCCTTAAATCCCATAAACGGATATCTTCTATTAGATGGTTCAATTGATGTAACTTCAATTTTTTCTAACAATTTCTTTCTACTTGTTGCTTGTCTACTTTTTGAAAGGTTTGCACTAAATCTAGCAATAAATTCTTGTAATTCTTTAATTTTTTGTTCAGCTTTTTTATTTTGATCTCTTGCTTGTTTTAAAGCTAATTGACTAGATTGATACCAAAAATCATAGTTACCAATATACATATTGATTTTCCCAAAGTCAACGTCACAAATATGCGTACAAACATTATTTAGAAAATGTCTATCATGTGATACTACTAAAACAGTATTTTCAAAATTTGCAATAAAGTTTTCTAACCATCTAGCGGCTTTAGCGTCTAAGTTATTAGTAGGCTCATCTAAAAGTAAGATATCTGGGTTCCCAAATAATGCTTGGGCTAATAAAACTTTAACTTTAATCTTTGAGTCTAATTCTCCCATTAACATATAATGATACTCACTAGGAACACCTAACCCATTAAGTAATGTTTCCGCGTCTATTTCTGCATTCCAACCATCAAGTTCAACAAATTCACCTTCAAGGATTGCTAATCTTTCACCATCAGCTTCAGTAAATTCTGTCATATTATAATAAATTTCTTTTTCATCAATAATTTCAATTAATCTTTTATGACCAGATAAAACTGTACGCATAACTGTTTCATGATCGTAAGCATTTTGATTTTGTTTTAAAATACTCATTCTTTCATTTGGACCAATAATAACTTGACCACTAGTTGATTCAATTTCTCCACTTAATAGTTTAAGAAAGGTACTTTTACCAGCGCCATTTGCGCCAATAACACCATAGCAATTTCCCTTTGTAAATTGCAAATCAACGTGCTCAAATAACTTTCTTGAACCGTATTGTAATCCTAAATTAACAGTTTTTAACATTTATATACACTCCTTAAAAAATACCGTCATTTGGCGGTATTTTCTTTATATTTTCTTATTTATTAAATGATGATTTAAGTGCGCAAGTTTGATTGAACACTAAATGAGAGTTTGTAGATTCTTTATCTGTTGTGTAATATCCTAAACGAACAAATTGATAATGATCAAGTGGGTTAGTTGTGGCTAATGCTTCTTCAACAAATCCTTCATAACGAGTCCAACTATTTTCATTTAATTTTTCGAATAAATCTAAATCTTCATATTCAGGTCCTTCATTAATTAAAGGTTCGAAAATATTAAATGTTGTTGGAATTGCATGTGTTGCTTCTACATAATGAATTGTTCCGTTTGGTTTTCTTTCATCAAATCCACTACCACTCTTTGTAGCTGGGTCATATGTACAATGAAGCTCAACAATTTCACCATTTTCATCTTTGATAACTTCATTACATTTAATAAAATATGCATGCATTAATCTTACTTCTAAACCTAAAGATAATCTTTTCCATTTTTTATTTGGTTTTTCTTCTAAGAAGTCATCTTTTTCGATATAAACAACTCTTCCAAATGGAATCTTTCTACTTCCCATTTCTTCATTTTCTGCGTTATTTAAAGCATCAACATATTCTACTTCACCTTCAGGATAGTTAGTGATAACTACTTTAAGCGGATTAACTACAGCCATCATACGAGCCGCTTTTAATTTTAAATCTTCACGTAAGAAATGTTCTAACATTTCATAATTTGTTGTTGAATTTGTTCTAGATAAACCCGTATCTAAAATAAATCCTTTAATTGCTTCTGGAGTAAATCCTCTTCTACGCAAACCTACTAAAGTAGATAGACGTGGGTCATCATATCCAACTACTTTACCTGAATCAACTAATTGACGTAGATAACGTTTAGACATAATCATACCATTAATGTTTAATCTACCAAATTCATATTGGTGTGAAATGTGTTCTACATCACAATTTTCTAAAACCCAATCATATAAAATACGGTGATTATCATATTCAATCGAACAACATGAATGAGTTATTCCTTCAAATGAATCTTGTAAAGGATGTGCAAAGTCATACATCGGATAAATACACCATTTACTTCCTTGACGATGATGGTCTACATGCAAGATACGATATAAAACAGGGTCACGCATATTTAAATTTGGGTGAGCCATATCAATTTTTGCTCTCAACACTTTTTCTCCATCAGCAAATTCACCTTTACGCATTCTTTCAAATAAATCTAAATTTTCTTCTACGCTTCTATTTCTATATGGTGAATTAATACCTGGTTTTTCATATGTACCACGATATTCAGTCATTTCTTCTTTTGTTAAATCACAAACATAAGCCAAGCCTTTTTTAATTAATAAAATAGCTTTTTCATATGTTGCTTCAAAATAATCACTACCAAAGAAGACATTGTGTGGTTCATAACCTAACCAAGCTAAGTTTTCAATAATACCATCAACAAATTCTTGTCCTTCTTTAACAGGGTTTGTATCATCAAAACGAAGATTTGTATATCCACCAAAGCTTTTTGCAAGTTCAAAATTTGTAATAATCGCACGAGCGTGTCCGATATGTAAATAAGCATTTGGTTCTGGTGGGAAACGAGTGATAATCTCATTTACTTTTCCACTTTCTAAATCTTCTTTCATTATTGTTTTTATAAAATTACTTACTTCAATATTTTCCATAATTAATAATCCTCCTATAACTGTAAATCAGCTAAACCATTTATATCTAATTTTCTAGTTTCGCCAAATGTTTTATATTGATAATATCCAGCAACAGCAATCATACCAGCATTATCAGTACAATACTTAAATGGTGGGATTGACACTAAGATATTAGTTTCTTTAAAAGCATTAACAATAGCTTCACGTAATGCTTTATTTGCGCTAACACCACCAGCAATAATAACCTGGGCTACATTATATTCTAACGCAGCTTTCTTTGTTTTATAAACTAAAGTTTCAACTACACTTGCCTGAAATGAGGCACATAAATTATTAAAATCAACCTCTTCGCCACGCTGCTGGTTATTATGTACTAAATTAATGACAGCGCTCTTTAAGCCAGAAAAACTAAAATTATAATCATTAGTGTTTTTCATTACTCTTGGCAAACTATATACATCCTTACCTAAATGAGCAAGTCTATCAACATTAGGTCCACCAGGATAAGGAAGGCCACAAACACGAGCAACCTTATCATAAGCTTCACCAACCGCATCATCAAGTGTCTGGCCAATTATTTCAAAATCAAAGTGATCTTTCATTAAAATTAATTCAGTATTTCCACCACTTACCAGTAATGCTAAAAGTGGAAACTTCATTTCACCCTCAATTTGATTTGCATAAATATGACCAGCTAAATGGTTTACACCTATAATTGGGATATCATACATCATCGCAAATGTTTTAGCCGCTGTAATACCTACTAACAAAGAACCAATTAGTCCTGGTCCTTCCGTAACAGCAACCAAATCAATATCTTTAGCTTCTAAGCTAGCTTTTTCTAAAGCTTCTTTAAAAACAATACTTACATTTCTTACATGGTGACGTGATGCAACTTCAGGAACTACGCCACCGAACTCTTTATGAATATCTATTTGTGATAATACAACATTGCTTAACATAGTATTACCATCATAAATAGCAACACTTGTTTCATCGCAACTAGATTCAACACCTAAAACTAACATCAACCTCACCCCTTTATCATCAAAATGGCATCTTCGCCATCACTATAATAATTCTTTCTTATAAAAGCTTTTACAAAGCCTCTTTTTTCATAAAACTTAATTGCGTTATAATTAGAAACTCTTACTTCTAATGAAGAAGAACCAAAAGCTATCTTTTCTACTTCTTTATAAAGTAAATTCCCAATTCCACGACCACGATATCTTTCATCTACACAAAAATTTAAAATTTCTGTATTATCAGATATCCAAACATTAATATATCCAATGATTTCTCCCGCTATTTCACAAACAAAATAGTAAGCAAAATCATTTTTCAATAAATCGTTATAAATAAATTCAAACCCTAAAGAATCTTTGAATATCTTGCTATCTAATGCTGCGATCTTTGCCGCATCATCCACACTAGCTCTTCTAATCATTTTGCTTCCTCAAATTATATTCAGCTTCTGTAATACGTAAATACTGTGGCACAAAAGCTTCTACATCAATTACTCTAACTGCATTTTTAATTACTTTAAGTGGATTAACTTTAAAATTAGATTCATTAACAATAACTACATCACTAAATGAATTAACAATATTTAAAAACTCTTCATTACTTCTTAATTTATCTATAATTAAGTTTTCTCCAAAACACGCACAAAATGAATTTCCTCTTCTAGCATCCATCATTACAGCGACATTCTTATTATCATAGCCACTTCCAGCTAAAAACAATGAAGAAACTGCATAAAGATTAATATTTTGAAAACTAGCCATCATCTTCGCAATAGTCACACTAATTCTAACGCCAGTATAACTACCAGGACCATACCCACAATAAACATTATCTACTTCAGCAGTTTTTAATCCAAACTCTTTTAAAAGTAAATCAATTTGATAAACACTATTACCAGCATGATTTTTACTACCTTCAAAAATTCTTTCTCCTAAAATAATATCATCTTTAACAAGTGCAATATATAAATATTTAGTTGAAGTATCAATTATTAAACTAATCATCTAAATCACCAACTAACTTTTCATATCTTTTTCCATAAGGTGTTAATTTGATTAGACGTCTATCTTCTTCACCTCTAAAAATTTCAACAAGTAAATATTCATCAGGAATAATCTCACTTACATTATTAGGCCATTCACAAACAACAACTCCATCACCAGAAAAGTACTCTTCTAAATCAAAGTCATTTCCCAATCCATCTAAGCGGTATAAATCTAAGTGATATAAATCTAAATTGCCATGATATTCTTTAACAATTGTAAAGGTTGGAGAATTAATCACTCTATTAATTCCTAAAGCCTTACCAATACCCTTAGTAAAAGTTGTTTTTCCAGCTCCTAAATCACCTGCAAGTAATATACAATCACCAGGCGCTAACAACAAACCAATTTTATAACCATATTCAATTGTTTCCAAAAAATTATTTGTCATTACTTGTTTCATTTTAATTCACCTTATCACTAACATATTATTATACCATAAGTTTTATTATTTTAAATGAATTATTTAATTAATTTTGAGTTTCCCCATTTTTTATTTCGTGTAATTTTGGCTTATTTTTTAGTAAAACTAAACACCGCAATATCTTACGCCCATGACAGTCCATAAATCGCGTCTTCGCTTTTGTGGTTTTGGATATAATATTTTCATTATTGCATCACTAAAAAAAGATATCATTTCTTTAATACCATCACTAATTCTATATAACCAAAATTTAACTTCCTTTTTTAAATGTAGTTTTATTTTTCTGATTGTTTTTCCGTAAGCCTTCATATTAACAACATTACTAAAAAACATAGCTGTTGTAAGAATTTTGTTTAATACTTGAATTCTTTTATATCTTCTAACCATTACTTTTTCTAGTTTAAATTGTTGTTTTTTGTATTTGAAATTTTCTTCAATTTTCCATCTTAACATATAATCTCTAACCACTTGTAAAACAGCGTTTTTACCGACGACAATTCTAGAAGTAATTAAAGCCATATATGCTTCATTTAATGTTTTTTCGTCTATAGCATAACCTTTTACTATAACTAACGAAAGCGGAATATCACTCAATTCTTTAGCGTCATTACTTTTGATTCTAATATTAAAGACACTAACTTTTAAATTATTCTTTTTACCATGAATTGTAGTATTAAAGTTATAGAATACTTTGTGCTTTTTAGCTAAATCTGAAATAGTTGTTTTCTTGTCATTTACATAAACATATCTTTCTAAATGCTTGGCTCTAATTATGAAATTGCAGCCTAATTTAGCCATTTTTCCATTAATAATGCTCCATCATATCCTCTATCAAAGATAAATGTTCCGTTACCATAAGTAGTAAAAACATTACTAATATGTTTCATCCATAATTCATTATCAGATAAATAATCTTCATCTTTACTTGATCTTAATTCAGATACTAAACTAATTGGTTGATTACAATTATCGATAGTGGTTATTTCATTAATTTGATAACCATGGTTTATCTTGTGAGAATCCGAACCATCTAAGACAAAACCTAAATTCTCGAAATTTGTTTTTTCATCTTTTACAATATCGCTTCGATCAACAAAATATAACTTTCTATTATTAATATATGGTTTAATTATTTTTGTATAATTAGCTTCAATTATACTTTCAATTTCTCCGAAGCTATCTAAATGTCTTTCTAAACGTTCTACACCTTTTTTTATATTATTATTTCCGGTAGTACGTACCACATCAGATAAGTTAATAGAATTATATTTTAATATTCCTGTTATCATATCACACATAAAATGTGTATCAACTTTACCTAATCCAACCGTAATATTTTTAACAAAATTAGCAATATCATCTTTCAAATAGTCGTTTAATGTGTTATAATTTCTCATGGAAAAAGACCTCCTGGTAATAATGATTTTTGCACTTTTATTATACCATTTTTTAGGTCTTTTTTCACTATATTAGAGCATAAAATCCGAAGTATTTTCACTTCGGATTTTGATCTTTTTATACCCTTATTTAATTTTGGGGAAACTCAAAATTAATTAATTTTTTTAAACTAAATTGCACTAATCCCACTACATATCATCAATTAAACATATTTTCGTCATCGTAGTTATGTATAGAACATAAATAATAAAGTTTTTTAAAGTTTTTTCACTCATAAAACTCTTTGCTCCTCATTATACCATTTTTCTATTAAGTAATCTATTTAAATAGATTGAATAAAAAGACGAATCTACTCGAAAGTAAACTCGCCTAGTTTTGCTTGTGAAAGTAATTTGCTAATTATTTCAATATTTCATTAAATTT
>CAZSIA010000052.1:0-7774 GCA_964606905.1 uncultured Anaeroplasmataceae bacterium
TATTTAAAAGAAAATATTTTTTATAATATTAATCTATTTAAATAAATTATTCCTTATAAGGAGGATAAAAAGTATGAGAATGGTCGATTTGATCGAGAAAAAAAGAGATGGTTTAAAACTATCAAAAGAAGAAATTAACTTTATAATTGAAGGTTATACAAATGGAAGTATCCCAGATTATCAAATGAGTGCTTTTGCAATGGCGGTTTATTTTAGAGGAATGGATGATGTTGAATCTACTAATTTAGCGATTGCAATGTTAAATAGTGGTGATGCAATGGATTTATCGATGATTGATGGAGTTAAAGTTGATAAACATTCTACCGGTGGTGTAGGCGATAAAGTTTCATTAGTTTTAGCACCAATGGTTGCTTCACTTGGCATTAAATTTGCAAAAATGAGTGGAAGAGGATTAGGCCATACTGGTGGAACTTTAGATAAACTAGAAAGTATTCCAAATTTTAATATCTATCTTACTTATGAAGAATTTGTTAAACAAGTTAACAAAATTGGCCTAGCTATTGTAGGACAAACTGGTAATTTAACTCCTGCTGATAAAAAATTATATGCCCTACGCGATGTTACAGCTACAGTTAGTTCAATTCCTTTAATTGCATCAAGTATTATGAGTAAGAAATTAGCTAGTGGGTCTAATGCAATTTGTTTAGACGTTAAAGTTGGTTCTGGTGCGTTTATGAAGGATATTGAAAGTGCGACTAAATTAGCAGAGTTAATGGTTCAAATTGGAAAAAATGCAGGAAGAAGTATGACAGCGATTTTAACTGATATGGACGAACCTTTAGGTTGTGCAATTGGTAATAATTTAGAAGTAATTGAAGCGATAAATACTTTGAAGGGTAATGGTCCGAAAGATTTAACTGATATTTGCCTTGAAATTGGTTCATATTTAGTTTTAGACGCTAAAATGGCTAGTAGTTTAGAAGAAGCTAAAAAACTTTTAAAAGCGCAAATTTCTAATGGTGAAGCATTTGAAAAATTTGTTGAATTAGTAAAAGCTCAAAAGGGTGATATCAACTATGTTTTAGATACACTTAAATTTGATAAAGCTAAAGAAATAATTCCTGTTATGGCTAATAAGAGTGGATATGTTACATACATTAATGCCTTAGAAATTGGAATTGGAAGTATGTTACTTGGTGGTGGAAGAGAAACGATGGCTGATGTAATTGATCCAAGTGTTGGTGTAATTTTAAATAAGAAAATTGATGACTATGTAAATAGTGGAGAGATTTTAGCTTACATTCATTCAAATGGTAAAAACACTGAAAAAGTATTAGAAAAAGTTTTAAATGCATATGAAATTGGTGATGAAATTCATCATAAAAAATTAATTTTAAAGGTAATTAGATAAAATATTTTACAGCACATATAAATTTGTGCTGTTTTTTATTAAAAAAAATAATATTTTGTATTATAATGGTTTAAAAGGGAGGATTAATTATGTTCTTAACAAACACTTTATTTGGGCCAGTTCATCTTGTTCAAATCATTATTTCAATTGCTTTAATTGTTGTTTTATCAATTTTAGCTAAAAAAATTGATTTTAATAAATGTTGTAAAATTCTACTATATGTTGGAATAGTGTCTGAAATAGTAAAAATATTTTATTATATTATTGCTAATGAAGCTACACATGGTGGATATTTACCTAAAACTGATTTACCATTTCATTTGTGCTCTATTCAAATTATCTTTATTTTAATTGTTAATATTTCATCAAGCCAAAAGGTAAAAAGATTTATTTTAAGTTTTATGTTGCCTAGTTGTTTAATTGGTGGTATTGCCGCTATTTTAATCGCTACTGATTCAGCTCGAAATAGTCCAATTATAACTATGCAGTATTATTTATATCACATTGCAATTGTTGTATTCGCAATTAAAATTTATACTAATAACGAATTTAAACTAGAGATAAGTGACTATTTCAATTGTTTAAAATTTATATTAGCAATTATGTTCTTTGCAATTTATATTAATAGTATGTTATTTACTGATGAAATGTTAGCTAAAACAGCAAGTGAAGTTAACTTTATGTATGTAGTTTCACCACCGCAAAAAGGATTGCCATTTTTAAATGAAGATCATGGTTGGTTTGTTTACATTGCACATTATGCATGCCTAATATTATTTGCAATTACAGGTTGTTATTTTAAAGTTATCTTAGATCATTTTAAAAAGAAGAAAGAAACAAAATTAATTAATTAGTAAAGCTTCATTATTTGAAGCTTTTATGTTTTAATAATAGAAAGATAATGTTATAATGCTTATAAGATGGAGAGTGATACTTTTTGAAGCGATTTAAATTTTTGAATTTATTAATTTTACTATCGTTAATTTTTGCATTATTTGCCTGTGAAATAAATTCAGGTAATGATAAAGAAACTCTAAATAATGATAGTTCATCTTTAACAATCGGAGAAAAAATAATAGAAGAATATTTGGCACTTAAAAATGGCGAAACAACCATTCATACTACTTGGGAATTTAGTGGCACAATATTAGATATGAGTGAAACAAAGTTTAATACTACTTATAATAATTATGAAGTTAGATTCATATTAAATGTTGATGGCGTTAAAATTGGAATTTATAATGGCCAAGTTAATGGAGGCTATCCTACTGATATTAGTGGGTTAGCTATCGGAGTAGAAGTTAGAGTAAAAGGTGTAATAAGTGAACAATATTCTTTAACTAGTGGAATTTATCACGCAGATATTGAATTTAGTAAACCGGAAATTTCTTGGAAAAAAGATGATGATACTAAAACAGACCCTGTTATAACTAGTTCTAACAAAGTTAATTTTTTGATGATTAATGATACTCATGGAGCCTTTACTGATTCATTAGATGGATATTCAATCGCTAGAGTAGGATCTTTAGTAGATGAACTTGAAAGTAAAAATGGTAGTTATATTAAAATAGCTAATGGTGATATTTTACAAGGATCATATATTTCTAGTAAAACTTATGGATATGCATTAATTGAATCACTAAATTTAATGGATTTTGATGTTTTTGTCATTGGTAATCATGAATTTGACTGGACTCTAGATAAAATTGAAGTTTATAAAGATGGTAAATTAGAAAATGGCGAAGCAGATTTCCCTTTTCTAGGTGCAAATATATTTTATAAAGGAACAACTAATACTCCAGATTGGATTGATCCTTACGCTATTATTGATTATAACGATTTAAAAGTAGGAATTATTGGCGTTATTGGTGGAAATCAAGAATCAGATATCTTAAGTACTAATGTTGAAGCGTATGACTTTTTAGATGATCCAAGTGAGTTAATTGAACAATATGCAAAAGAGTTGAGAAATGAAAAAGCGTGTGATGTAGTTGTTGTCGCAACTCATGATTATAATGATGATTTAAATTATAAAATTGCTAATTTTGACTATGAAAGTAGAGTTGATTCAATTTTCTGTGCACATACTCATTGGTTAGTTAATGAATCTATTTCAAGAGATGATGGTGTTATTATTCCTATAGTTCAAAATTATGATAAAAATGAAACAATTCAAGAAGTAATTTTATCGTTAGATGAAAATAATAGTATGTATTCATATGTGAATAACTTTTATCGTGCAAGTAATTATCAATATAGTAGTTATTTTGATGAATTATTTACAAAATATAATTATTTAGTTGAAGAGGGAAGTAGTGTTTTAGGTTATACTTTAAACTCATTAAGTAGAAGTGATATGGGTGCGATGGTAACAAAAGCAATGTTTGAACATAACTTTAATAGTAGTATTGGTTCTATTGATATTGCCTTGGTAAATACTGGTGGTGTTAGGGCTTCAATTGAAGCAGGAAATATAAAGGTTAGCGATGTTTTTAATACATTCCCATTTGAAAATACAGTTGTTTTAGTTAAATTATATGGTAGAGATTTAAATAAACTTTTAAATAATACATATTTATATACACATACTAATATCTCATCATTTGATAATAACACTATTTATGTAGTAGCTTTGGTTGATTATGTTTATTATGATACATACAATAATTATATATTTAGTAATAAAGTAGAAGAGGTTAAGACAAACCTTTTAATGCGAGATGTTCTTATCGAATATATTAAAAATAATTTATAAAAATGAAAAAAAGCACTCGAAAGTGCTTTTTATTTTACCTAAAAATATTAATTATTCTTCATTTTTTACTGTGTTAACAGCAGATAAGATTGAAGTAAGATTTTGCAATTCTGATGGAACAATAATCTTAGTTGCTTGACCATTAGCTACAACTCCTAATGTTTCTAAAGCTCTTAATTGAATAGTTTCGCTAGTTGCATGAGCTTCATTTAATAATTTAATACCTAAAGCTTCAGCTTCTTTACGAATTCTAACTGATTCAGCTTCACCTTCAGCAATTCGAATCATTTGTTCTTTTTGACCTTCAGCAGATAAAATTGCAGCTTCCTTTTCACCTTCAGCTTTTAAGATAGCAGCTTGTTTTTGCCCTTCTGCTTTTAAAATTGCTTCACGCTTTTCTCGTTCAGCTCGCATTTGTTTTTCCATTGCGTCTCGAATATCTTTTGGTGGAAGAATGTTTTTAACTTCAACACGATTAACTTTAATTCCCCATGGGTCTGTCGCTTCATCTAAGATGGCACGCATTTTAGTATTAATAATATCACGAGATGTTAAAGTTTGGTCTAAATCTAATTCACCGATAATATTACGTAAAGTAGTAGCACTCAAATTTTCTAGTGCACTAATTGGATTTTCTACACCGTAACAATATAGTTTAGGATCAGTTACTTGAAAGAAGACAACAGTATCGATTTGCATTGTAACATTGTCCTTAGTAATAACTGGTTGTGGGTCAAAATCTTTCACTTGTTCTTTTAAATTTACTACTCTTTCAATTTTATCAAAAAATGGAAGTAGGAAGTGAATTCCAACACCCCATGTTGCATGATATCCACCTAATCGTTGAACAACATATTTATCTGTTTGTTTAACAACCTTAACTGACTTGATAAAGATAATTAATAATACTGCGATAATAACAATAGCAATAATTAATCCTACATTATTATTTTCTGGTTCTACATTAAATAATTTATACATTTTTTTCCTCCTAATTATTCATAAACTTTTACAATTAATTTTGCACCTTCAATAGCCAAGATGCTGACTTTTTTACCTGATTCAATTAATTTATTATCAGCAGAGATTGCTAACCAATATTGTCCTTTAATTTTAACTTCTCCACGGTCATCAGGTATTATTTCTTTTGTAACAGTTGCAACTTCACCAATTAATGAGTCTACATTTGTTTTTGATTCATTTCTTTTTAAATAACGAGCGACAATTGGTCTTGTAAAGACAATTAGAAGAATACTAACTATACAAAACGCAGCTAATTGCCAACCAATTTCTAAGTTAAATAAAGAAATTGCCATTGCGACAAGTCCTGCACCAGTAAACCAAATTGAAATTAATTCAACTGTTACGCATTCAACAACTAAGAAGAAGACTGAAATAACTAGCCAAATAATCCACATATATTCCATTTCTTAAACCTCCTTTGTTAAATCGATTTTCAAAGTATTCATCCCCTCAGAATACTCTACATTAAATTTTTTTGGATTCACCTTTAATGAATCTACTCCTAAAATCCCCTTAATTTCCTTGACGAAATCAACATTGCTAATTCTTCCATAACTGCTTCTAATAGTAATATTATATTGACTTGTTGACGGAATATCTCCCCTAGTTGCAATGTCTTTGTTAAGTGGCTTAATAAATAATAATTTGTTATCATAGTCTAAACCTAGCATTACAGTATATGCACTACTAATTAAATCACATGCATGTTTGTTTAATGTTATATTTGTATCATATATTGTAGCTATGCAGTTTTTACTTTTCTTATCAGCATCAAACCATTTAATCATCTTTCTAACCTCCTCTTTACTTTTATTTTATTATAATAATATCTTAAATGCAATGAAATTATTAAAAATTATTAAAAATTACAAAGAAATACAAAGATATACATTTTTCAACTAATTTGTCGAATGAAAGATATAAAACTTTATGTCGAAATTGTTTATTATAGACCAAAAAGCAGTATAATCGCATAAAGAAGGTGAAGATGATGGGACTATCGGTTAGATTTTATATGAAAAAAAATACAATGTATATTCGCTTAATCGGAGAAATGGATCAAGAAAGTGTAGGAAATTTAAGGGATAAATTAATTGAATTGATAAAAGAAAAAAATGTAAAAAATATTGTTTTTAATTTAAAAGAACTTACTTTTATGGATTCGACAGGAATCGGAATTATAATTGGTAGATATAATCAAATGAAATTAAAAAATGGGAAAGTTGTTTTATGCTCAATTAATAAATTAGTTGAAAGAATCATTTTATTTTCTGGACTACCTAGAATATGTATAATTAAAGAAAATGAAGAAGCAGCAACAAACTTTTTGGAGGAAATATATGGATAATGAATTAAGATGTGTATTTAACGCTAAAGTAAGTAATATTAAAGTAGCAAGAAGTATTGGCCAAATCTTTTTTTCGGAAATTGATAGCAATATTTCTTTTATGAATGAAGTTAAAACAATAATTTCAGAAGCAGTGACAAATGCTATTATTCACGGATGTTTAAGTGATGAAGCAATGGATATTTATATGAATTTAAGTTATGATAAAAACTTTATTTATATTGAAGTAATCGATAAAGGTATTGGTATTTTAGACATTGAACTAGCCAAAACACCATTATTTACTACTAAACCAGATGATGAAAGAAGTGGTTTAGGTTTTACAATTATGGATGTTTTTAGTGATGAGATGATTATAGAAAGTAATATTGGTGAAGGATGTTTTGTTAAAATTATAAAAAAAATTGATAAGGAAACTGAAATATTATAAATTTCTTATACTTGAATAAATATTATTTTAAAATATAATAATATATGTGTGGTTTGAGGTGAATATTATGTTAAAAGCATTTGATAATGAAAAATACTTACAATTACAATCAAAACGAATTTTAGAACGTGTAGAAAAATTTGAACAAAAATTATATTTAGAATTTGGCGGAAAGTTATTTGATGATTTTCACGCTTGTCGTGTCTTACCAGGTTTTGAACCAGATTCAAAATTAAAGATGTTATTATCAATTAAAGATAAGGTAGAAGTAGTAGTAGTTATTAATGCTCTAGATATTCAAAATAATAAAATTAGAAGTGATTTAGGAATTAACTATGAATCAGAAGTATTACGTCTAATCGATGCTTTTCGTGCCGCAAATTTGTATGTTGGTTCAGTATGTATTAATCAATTTCATCCTGTTCATCAAGTTATTAATTTTAGAAATAAGCTTAATAATTTAGGAATTAAAACTTATCTCGCATATGATATTGAAGGATATCCTCATAATATTTCAAAGATTATTAGTGATGAAGGTTTTGGGAAAAATGATTATATTGAAACCTCACGACCAATTGTTGTTATGACCGCTCCTGGACCAGGTTCTGGAAAAATGGCAATTTGTTTATCGCAATTATACCATGAACATAAACGTAACGTTAAAGCAGGTTATGCTAAATATGAAACATTTCCAGTATGGAACCTACCGTTAAATCATCCAATTAATTTAGCTTATGAATCAGCAACTGCTGATTTAAATGATGTAAATATGATTGATCCTTATCATTTAGCGGCCTATAATGAATTGGTTGTAAATTATAATCGTGATGTTGATACTTTTCCCGT
>CAZSIA010000053.1:0-7770 GCA_964606905.1 uncultured Anaeroplasmataceae bacterium
TTTAACTTTAGTTGTTTTTGTGTATAAAAAAATATATAATATTTTTGAGGTGTTTAACTATTATTAATCAAGTACTTTTTTAATAAAAATGTTAAAGCAACTCAAAAAAACCTCAAAAAAGTGCTTATTTTTAAATTATGAGGCTGGTTTTTAGATGATATTAATAAATATTGCCGTAATTTATTTGACTAACAAAGGATTAAAATCTACCTTTTGTTTTTCTAAAGCAAAGATGGTATTAACTAGTTTTCTAGCAACATGTGATAATGCAACTCTATGTTCTTTCCCTTCAGCTCTTTTCTTGTAATAGAAATCAGCAATTACAGGATTATGAACATAAAATGTTTCTGCGACGTTCATTAAATATTTGCGTAAATATGATGAGCCGTGCTTAACCATTTTACCATTACCATTATGTTCTCCAGAATCATTCTTACTTGGTTCTAAACCGGCAAAAGCAAGAATTTGATTACTAGAAGTAAATTTGTCAAAATTTCCTATTTCACTAGCTATACCAGCGGCAGTTAATATTCCAATGCCTTTAATGGTGTGAATTCTATAATCAAGAGATAAATAAACTTCTTCGATTTTAGATTCAAGATGTTCAATTTGATCATCAATTAAAAGATATGTATTAAGAGAAGTTTTCAAAGCAAATTCTAAAGCTTCGCTAGTATATCCAACCGTTTTACTAGCAGCTTCTTTGATTTGGCAAATCTTTTGATATGAGATAGGATGTTTAATTTCACTCTTCATCTTACTATATTTGTTAGAATCTAATTTAGACATCTTTTTAGGTGTTGTATAGTGAGTTAAAAGATAAAACGCAGATTTATTAAAGCCGTTATCAAATAATGGCTTAAATTCTGGGAAAATTTGATCCAAATAACCAGTTATTTGATTTAAGAATCTTGTTCTATTAGTGATTAGAGTTTCCCTTAATCTACATAATGACTTTAGATTATTTATGTGATAAAATGAATTTACATAGGGTTTGTAATCTATTGTCATTAAATATTTGGCTATCATTTTAGCATCCTTTTTATCGGTTTTAGTTCTACGTAAACTTTGGTTGGAAACAAATTTATGAACTAAAAGAGGATTAAATTCAACATAATCAAATTCATTAGCTTCTAGGAAAAGCTTAAGATTGAAATGATAATGTCCGGTAGATTCAAATCCTATTTTTATTTGTCCTTTAAGTTTTAAGTCTTTAAGGATAGAAATTAGGACTTCAAATCCATCCTTGTTGTTTTTAAAAGAGAAAGAATCTCTTACAACACAACCGTTATCATCGGCAATAAAACAGTCGTGTTTGAATTTGGCAATATCAATGCCTACATAATATGTCATTCAGACACCTCCAAAAATAAATAATTGTGTGCACTGTTCTAATCCACAGGGAGCTCTTTAATCAATTATACACGTGCTTCATGAAAGGTCTCATCAAGAGCCTTAATTAACCGGATTAAAATTAGAAAAAAGACTGTGGTAGTAAACACCTCGGAAAGGTCTAAATAATTAGCCTTAAAAAAACAGGTAAAGATCCACAGTGCATTTATATTATAACATCCGTGATAGGTGGATGTAATAACCTATTAATTTAGTGAAAGGAGTAATAATTGATTTAGTGTTAATTATTACTAAATTAATTATACGTGTTAAACATGGCATATATAGCTTTATATCGTGCATATCGTCCTCAGGCTTTTTATGAAGTTTCTGGACAAGAACATATTGTTCGTACAATTTTAAATGCAATAATAAATAACAAAGTAGCACATGCTTACCTTTTTAGTGGACCGCGTGGTACAGGTAAAACAACTATTGCTAAAATTATGGCAAAAGCGATAAATTGTCCTAACTGTAAAAACGGTGAGCCTTGTAATGAATGTGAAATTTGCAAAGGTATTACTAAAGGTATGATTAGTGACGTTGTGGAAATTGACGCAGCTAGTAATAATGGTGTTGATGAAATTCGTGATATAAGAGATAAAGTTAAGTATTTACCTAGCGAGGGTAAATATAAAGTTTATATTATTGACGAGGTTCATATGCTATCTACTGGAGCGTTTAATGCGCTTTTAAAAACATTAGAAGAACCACCAGCACATGCAATTTTTATTTTAGCTACTACAGAACCACATAAAATTCCTGCAACGATTTTATCAAGATGTCAACGCTTTGATTTTAGAGGTGTTGGAGTCAAGGAAATAATTGCCCGTATTAATCACATCACAAATGAAGAAGGAATTAAGATTACTAGTGATGCGGTTGAACTTATTGCTGAATGCGCTGAAGGCGGAATGCGTGATGCTTTAAGTTTACTTGATGAAGCTATTTCTTTTGCTGGTAATGAAGTGAAGGTAGAAGATGTTTATCAGGTTTCAGGAGCGGTTAATTTAGATAATATGCTTGAAGTTGCACAAAATGTTTTAGAAAAAGATTCTGGTAAAGTTTTAAGTTCTTTAGAAAAGATAATTGATTTAGGTAAAGAGATTCCAAAAATATGCAATGATTTAATATCTTTTTATCGTGATATGTTAATTTATAAAAATAACCCTAAGGTTGAAAAAGCTTTATATAGTAATTTAGAATTTATTAAATTATCAAAAAAGACAACAAATCAAAAAATTTATTTTTACTTAAATGTTTTAAATGAAGCGCAAAATAATATGAAGTTTACTAATCAAAAAAGAACATATTTAGAATTAGCTTTAGTAAAGATGAGCGATTATTTAGAACAAGTAAGTATTGATAATAGTTCTATGATTAAAACTTTAGAAGAAAAGATTGAAAGATTAGAGGCAAAATTAAATAATTTTTCAATTAATCCAGTTAAAGAAGTTGCACAAAGAGTTGAACATACTCCGGTAGTTCAAAAAAGAAACGCTGAATATAATTATATTGAAGTAGATATGATTGAGGCCATTTTAAATAATGGTAATGTTAATAAGAAAAAAATATTATTAAATAAATTAGCACAAATTAAAGCTAATAAAAAAGATAGACTTACTGCTGCTAATTTAGAAGAAGCGGTCGTTGTAGCTAGTAGTGATACTGAATGTATTATTACCTTAAATAAAGTTTATTTATGTGACTTTATGATGCAAAAGGAAAATAGAAAAAAATTATTAGCTTTAATTAACAGTGAAGAAAATTTAATTACTAATTATTATGTAATTCCAAACAGTGTTTGGGAAACAATTTTATTAGATTACACAACGCAGTTTAAAGCAGGAATTAAAAAACCACAATTAGCTCATATTAATATTGATGTAAGATTGTATAATGAGGAAAATAACCAAGAAAGTGAAATGGAAAAATTAGCACATGAATTTTTTGGTGAAAATGTAAGTTTTGAATAAGAGAAAGGAAAATAGAAAATTATGAATCCAGCAATGATTAACAAATTAAAAAAGATGCAAAGGGATATGCTTGAAGCACAAAAGAAATTAGAACAATCAATTTTTACAGGAACTGCCGGAGGCGGAATGGTTAAGGTTGAAGCAACAGGTGACAAAAGAATTGTAAATATTGAAATCGATAGTGAAGTTTTAAATCCAGAAGATAAAGAAATGATCCAAGATACTATTGTTGCAGCTATAAATGATGTAATGCGTAAAATTGATGAAGAAACTCAAGATGTAATGGGCGCATTTACAGGCGGTATGGGAATGCCAGGTTTATTCTAATAATGGAATATCCTAAACCAATAAAAAACTTAATTGATGGTTATTTAGCTTTACCTGGAATAGGAAAGAAAACGGCTGAACGCTTGGCTTTGTTTACGTTTTCAGAAATGGATGAGGAAAATGTAAAACGACTAGGCGAAGCAATAATTAATGTAAAGAGTAGTTTATATCGTTGCCCTATTTGTCATAATATTTCAAGTGTAGACGGAGCGTGTGAAATTTGTGCTGATGAAACAAGAAATAAAGATACGATTATGGTTGTTGAAACAATAAAAGATGTATTTATTATGGAAAAGATGCAACAGTACAAAGGGATGTATCATGTATTAGATGGTGCAATTAACTTTGCAGCAGGTATAGGTGTTGATGATATAAATATTAATTCTTTGATTGATAGAGTTAAAGAAGGTAAAGTTAAAGAGTTGATTATCGCAACAAATGCAACAACAGAAGGAGAAACTACCGCAAGATATTTAAAAGTTCTTCTAGAAGAGTATGATGTTTATATTTCAAGAATAGCACATGGCTTACCTTTTGGTGCGGATATATCTTATGCGGATGAAATGACTTTATTAAAAGCAATAGAGGGAAGAAGAAAATATTAGGAATGATATAATTGGTTTATACCCTTGCAAGAAATCTTAGTTGGCTTGAGAGATTCTTAGATAATTTATTAGAAGGATTTTTTCAACTAGATGTAGTTTTTCAATACGGAATACTTTTTGTATTGAGTTATGTTTTAGTTCTTGGTGTGATTGAATTTGTAAAAAAAGTTTTGATTTATATACCAAGAAAGATTATTGGAATAATTGTTTTTGTTATAGTTTTATATATTGCTTTTGTCTATTTTAAAAGCTAAAGCATAATATTTTATATTTGAGTATATAGTTTAACGGTGATTTATTTGTTTAAGGAACTTTTAAAGTCGATTATTTTTGGCATCGTTGGTATTTTACTCATTAATTTTATCGGACAATTATTTTATTTTCATATTCCATTCAATATTTTGACTATTTTATTATTTGGAATATTTCGTTTACCAGGTTTAATTATTATTTTGATATTTTTAATTTTTTGAGGTTTTTATGTTAGTTTATTTTGAAATGATTTCAGAAGATGTAAATATTAATTTTAAAGTATTTGGAAAAAAAGAAAAAAATGTGTTAAGTTTTCCAGATAAAAGTACTCCTAATACAATTATGCATATTACAATTAACTGCGATGAAATTGAGATTGTAAGAGTAGGTAGTGTAAATATGAAGCAAGTATTTAAATTAAATACAATGCAAAAAGGGTGCTATAAAAATAATATGGGACTTGAATTTGAAATATCAAGTTATACAAAAGAGTTATACATAACAGAAAACTCAATAAATCTCTTATATGACCATTATTTAGAGAATAACTGGCAATCAAGCAATAAATTAAAAATATTATTTTAATTTCACTTGCAAAAATAGCTAGTTTTAGATATAATATCTATTGACTTTTTTAAGGAGGATTCCAAAATGAATACTGAACAATTATCAATGGTAGAAGTTGCTGCTGAACTATTAAATCAAAAGAAAACACCACAACTAATTACTACATTAATTCAAGAAGTTTTAGAATTAAAAGGATTAGATGATCCAAATGGTGTATTAGCAACTCAATTATATATAGATATAACTACAAGTTCTGCATTTGTATTTTGTGGAGAAGGAAAATGGGATTTAAAAACACGTCAATCATTAGAAGTATTTGATCGTGACGGTTCTTACTTTAATACTGGCGAAGAGTATGAAGAGGAAGAAGAAACAATTGAACTTGATGATTATAACATTGACGAAGAAGATGAAGAAACTCTTGATGAAGAAGTGGACGATGAAGAAGATGAATATTATGATGATTATGATTATTCATTAGATGAAATTGACCCTACAGAAGATGACGATGAAGTTAGTTATCTTGATGAACAAGAATATAACGACATTATGGATGATTACGAAAGTATGTATGAAGATGACTAGAATTTATTTCTAGTTTTTTTCTTTTTGCAACCAATAGTTGCGACTGTTCAAACTAAAATATCTAGTGCAACTACTCAGTTTTTGATAATATTAAATTAAAAAAGGGAGAGGTTAAAATGAATTTGGAAATAGCAAATAGACTACAAAAATTAAGAAAAGAAAATGGTTTATCGCAAGAACAGTTAGCTGAAAAGCTTGGTATTTCTAGACAGGCTGTAAGTAAATGGGAAAGAGCTGAATCTTCTCCAGATACTGATAATTTAATATGTTTGGCAAAATTGTATGGAATAACAATAGATGAACTTTTAAAAACAAGCGAGGGACCAGTAATATTAGAAGAAGACGAAGAAAAAGATAATTACGGAAAAGAAAATATTTTACACTCAATTTCTTTATTTGTTATTGTAATTTCATATTATGTTTTAGGAGTTACATTGAATTTATGGCACCCAGCGTGGATCTTATTTTTATTTATTCCAATTAATTCATCACTTATAGAAGCAATCAAGTGGAAAAATCCACACAATTTTGCCTATCCAGTTTTTGTTGCTGCAATATATTTATTTATAGGAACAGTTTATAGTTGGTGGCATCCGGGATGGATAATTTTTATCACTATTCCCCTTTATTATTTAGTTTGTGATTTTTTTAAGAAAGAAAATTAAAAAGAGAAATTAAATTCTCTTTTTTGTTTTAGTTAAGCCTTTATTTAACTATATAATTTTTTATTTGTGAAATTAGATTGTTAGGAATATATGCCTTATAATATATACATTCAGACATAAATATTTTTGCTTTTATTATTGCGCTTGCTTCAATAATGCTAATAGCCTTACCATCTTTTAAAGGAATACTTAAATTAAGAAAAGTATTTGAATGATCAATTACTGCCTCTTCAATTAAAGTTATTAATTCTTTATTATTAATTCCTTTTTTATTAGAGAATGTTAAAGATTTACCTTCAAAGAAAAGTGGAACTTTTTCACATTTATCTATTTTGTTTAATAAATAAATTTCTTTTATATCAGTTACTCCAATTTCAGCTAATACTTTTTTTGTGACTTTAATTTGATTTGCATAATAAGGACTACTGATGTCAACTACATGAATAATTAAAGAAGAATTAATAATTTCTTCTAATGTAGAACAAAATGATTTAACAACTAATGTTGGTAATTTCGAAACAAAACCAACTGTATCGATTAATAAAATTTCTTGGTTGTTTGGTAATTTTACATTTCTAACACTTGTTCCAAGTGTCGCGAATAACATATCTTTTTCCATAACTTCTTTTTCATTCTTTACTTTTGAATGTTTTAAAATAGTATTAAATGTAGTTGATTTGCCGGCATTTGTATAACCAACTAAACTTACAATTGGAATACTTGTTTTTTCTCTTTTTACTCTTTGAGCCGCTCTATCGGCTTTTATTTTTTTTAGTTTTTCTTCAATTTGAATTATTTCAGCCGCAATCTTTCTGCGGTCTAATTCAATTTGTTTTTCCCCACTACCTTTACTAGCTACACCCGCAGAACCGCCTTGTCGTGACATATAGTTATTTAATCCTACAAGTCTTGGTAACATATATTTTAATTTAGCTAGTCTTGTTTCCAAAATTGCCTCTGTTGTATTAGCTCTTTGGGCAAAAATATCTAGTATTAATAGTGTTCTATCAATTACTTTTATTTCTAATTCTTCCTCTAAATTTCTAATTTGACTTGGACTTAATTCATCATCAAAAATAACAGTATCTATATCATAGGATACTATCATATTTTTCACTTCATTAACCTTTCCGCTGCCTAAATAAAACTTTGGATTAATTCTATCAAGTTTTTGTGTTACTCGTTCAACAACTTCGATATCTAGCGATTTAGCTAGGTTTGTTAGCTCATCTAAAGAATACTCTAGCGAGTACTGGCTATCGAATAATTCTACTCCTACAATAAGTGCTTTTTCCATAATTATAACCTCTACCTATTATTATAATATATTAAGATATATTAATTAAAGAATTTTGTTGTTAATCTATAATTTTCAAATATCTACATATAATATAGCATGAC
>CAZSIA010000054.1:0-7769 GCA_964606905.1 uncultured Anaeroplasmataceae bacterium
AGGATAACAACCTGGGGCTTCAATTAAAACACCAATGCTTGCTCTAACGTCTTCATTTTTATAGTCTTCACCGTGAATTTTAACTTGTCCACTTGTTGGATTAAGTAATCCACAAATAATCTTTTCGGTTGTGGATTTTCCACTTCCATTTTCTCCAATAAAGCCATAAATTGAACCTGTTGGCACTGTCATATCAAGTCCAGCAACGGCTTGTTTTTCTCTAAAATTCTTTGTTAAATTTCTTATTTCTATTGCGTTCATAATATCTCCTTAATACACATCGGTTTTATTTAAAATGTGAGTGCCAACCACATTATAAATAACTGCCCATATGCCCGACACAACTAAACAAGTTAACAACGACAATATTCCACTATTGAGGCAAGCGGAAACTGATGAACCATATAAGAAAATGTTTAAGATTGCAGAATTTCCAAGAACAGCACCAGCACCAATAATTAAAATACCTGTTCCAAAGAAGAAACTTGAAACAATCGAAATTCCAAAATACTTTCTAAATATAACATTTAAAAATGTATATAAACTTGCCCAGCCTAAGCTCATAATCATCTTTGATAATATCGCAAGTATTAATGAGCCCACACTAACAGAAAATGAAGTTTGTAAGAAAATTCCAGATACAATTGTACCAATTAAATAAGTTATACACATACAAGCCATCGCAAATGCACAAGTCAAAGATTTACTAATCATATAATCTTGTTTTTTTGCATGCGTTGTAAATAATTGTTTTACATATCCACTCTTATAATCATGTCCAATAAAAATTGAAACCATTATTCCACCAAAAATAAAGACCATATTCATATTAGCGTATTCTGCAATATCACTTACTACATAAAGTGGTTCTTTAGCAGCAACCATAATCCAAATATTTTCTAAAGTACTGCCAGTAATTTGTCCTGTAACAGGATCAGTAGTTGAGAAACCCATAGCTACCAATGCAGGAATAATTCCCGCTATAACTAAGAAAATATAAAATAAAGGAGTATGAAATAATCGATAAAAATCAACACTTAACATTGATTTTAATCTTTTCAAAAAAGTTGGTGATTCAAATTTTAAATTCATCTTACTCTTCCTCCTTCTCGCTCATAAGCTCAATATAATATTCTTCTAAACCAATTTTATTTTTCTTTATTTCACTTATCACATGACCGTTTTTAAATAAATAATCAACAATCAATTCAGTATCATCCACATCATAAACCTTAATATAATCTTCTTCTATTTTAACGTTAGAAAATTTATTTTTTAAAACAGTATAAGCCCCATTAATATCCTTTGATTTAATAGATGTAAAAACTCTACATCTACCCTCCATATCTTTAGCACTTAACTCGACTATTGTTTTACCACGACAAATAATTCCATAATGTGTGGCAATCTTTTCTAACTCACCTAAAATATGAGAAGAAATTAAAACAGTACAGCCGTATTTTTTTGTAATATCAACCAAAATTTCGCGCATTAATCGCATACCATCTGTATCTAAACCATTAATTGGTTCATCCAAAATTAGAAGTGCAGGGTCTCCTAAAAGAGCCATAGCAATTCCAATTCTTTGTTTCATACCTAATGAACAACTTTTAAATTTAATGTTTTTAGATTCTTCCATT
Organism: uncultured Anaeroplasmataceae bacterium; assembly: GCA_964606905.1. GTDB lineage: Bacteria > Bacillota_I > Bacilli_A > Acholeplasmatales > Anaeroplasmataceae > CAZSIA01. The sequence goes on from CAZSIA010000054.1 coordinate 1,641, forward strand.
CTTACTATTTTTAAAACGCGATCAATTTCTTCTTCAATATTTTCTATATTTAAGTTTAAAGCTTGCATTTTCAAATTTGTGTAAACACTAGCCCCAGGAAAACAACCAGCATTTTCAATTAAAGCACCAACTCTACTTCTAACTCCTTGGTCAGTATAATCTTTTCCAAAAAGTTTTATACTTCCCTTATCTGGAACTAATAATCCACAGATAAGTTTTTCCGTTGTGCTTTTTCCACTTCCGTTTTCACCAATAAAACCATAAATAGCACCAACTGGAACTGTTAAATTAAGTCCGTCTAAAGCATACATTCCTTTAAATGATTTTGTTAAATCTCTTATTTCTATTGCATTAACACTTTCCATTTCATCCTTCCTCCTAACTAATAATTTAAATTCTAATTTAAAAATATAAATTAATTGTTATTTAAATGTAAAAATTTTGTAAAAAAAACACTTCCTATAACAGAGAAAGTGTGTTTTCAATTATTTTAATATCATAAATATCCATAATATTAATTTTTGTTTTTATTACAGTTATTCTTTTATAAGTTTTATCAATTTTAGTAAAAATCCCAATCATTTTTTTATAACATTCTTCACTTTCTATGTAATACTTAACTTCAATCATCATACCTAGTTCTAAAGAATTAATAATATTTGATAAGTTTTCAATTTGATCTTCGCTTAATTCTTTTCGTTCTTCTTTAATAATTTCTTCTTCTAAAAGCATTTCTCTAAACCCCTTTAACGCATCAAAAGGAGCGAATATTTTAGCGCGTTCTTTAATCGGCATCTTCGGTCTCTGCATTGTGACCTCCTATTAGTTTGTTACGTTTTATCGTTGTCGCGGCTTCTTCTAAATTCATAGCCTTAACAATCGAATTTTTTCCAAATTTATTTTTAATCAAATTTATTGTTTCTTCTAATTTACGTTCCTTTTCAATTTCAATTGGATCAGTAAACAAATCATAATATTCATTATCAAGTGTTTTTACATTATTAAAAGAAATCCCAATTCCTCTTATTAATGCATTAGGCGAAGTTGTTCTATCATAAATATCTAAAAAATAAGGTAATAATTTTGAAAAAACATTAGTACAAATAGTAAGCTGCATACTACCGCCTGTTGGTTTAATTGTATCCTTACTATATCTGACAGTTAAGCCAATATTCGATGATACTAAATGTTTTTCTACAAGTTGTAAAGATAGAAGTTCTACCATTTCAGTTACAATAAGACGGGCGTCTTTAAAATTATAATCAGTAAATAAAATTTGTGATTGTGAAATAGATTGAGATTTTCTTTTATAACTCTTAATATCTTTAATCGTCACAGGCTCAATTCCATTCGCATGATCAATTAAAATTTCTGCATTAATTCCAAATTCTTTATAGAGTGCTTCACTATTTGCCTCTGAAATATCCTTCATGGTATAAAGACCCATATTATTTAATCTTTTTGAGATACCACTCGCTATTTGCCAAAAATCCGATAAAGGTTGATGAGACCAAAGTTGTTGTTTAAACTTTTCTTCATCTAAATATCCAATATTATCTTTAGTATGTTTGGCAGTAATATCTAAAGCGACCTTAGCTAAAAATAAATTAGTCCCAATTCCACAAGCACTAGGCAAACCTAATTCCGCTTTTATTTTATTCATTAATGCTTTTGCTAATTTTTCTGGCGTTGTCTGATATAATGATAAATATGTAGTAACATCTAAAAACATTTCATCTATTGAATAAGGATAAATATCTTCTTTGGCAATATACCTTAAATATATCGAATATATCTTAGCTGAAAATTCCATATATTTTTTCATTTGTGGCATTGCGGTAATATATTCTACATCATCTGGAATCTCAAACAATCTACAACGATTTCTAATCCCCATACTCTTCAGTTTAGGTGATATTGCTAAACAAATAGCTCCCTTACCACGTGATGGATCAGCTACAACTAAATTAGTTTTAAAAGGATCAAGATTACGCATGACGCATTCACAAGAGGCATAAAAAGTTTTTAAATCAATACATAAATAAACATGATTGCTCATTAAAAAAACACCTCCTGTATATGATATTTTATCACAATAAGAGGTGCTTTTTATTATTAATTTTTACTATTTTTTATTTTATAAATTTCTTCGGTTGCTAAACGCATTTTTGCCACAACATCTTTTTCTGTTTTAGGGAAACAAAAGTATTGTTTACCATCTTCAACTAGACTAATAACATCAGCGATTTGATACCAATAAAAATCAGCGTTAATTGAATATGTTTTCTCAGAAGGAATAATGCACTTCAATTTACCATCAAATGCTTCTAATTTAAACCCATCAATATTATGTGTTAAATGACCTTCTCCTAAATTATATAAATTATAAGTATCAATCATCATATAAATATTAACATCTAAATCCATCAAATAATTTCCGTTTAAGATTTCTTCCCTCACACATTCTCTTTGCCATTTATACCACGCTGGAACATGATTAATTTCAGTTTGTCCATTTAGGGCTTGAAGATAACCATTTTCTGTTAATTCATATTCTTTACTACAATTTGGACATTTTAAAGTTATACCACTGCCAATTAAATTACCTTCGTTTTTACAACAAGGACATTTGTAAAGAACACGATTTAAACCTTCTGCACGTGTTATATCTTTTATTAAAATATTATTATCTTGTTGATAGCGCCAATAATCGAAACTAAACTCTTCTTCTATCATACTTTGGATTTCTTCAGCACTTTTATTACTTATATCTTCTTTACTTAATAAATATTTCATATGTACTTTAGTATTAACTTTTCTTTTTCGTAAATTGTTATATAGAGGTTGTCTAAAGTAATTGCCTTGTGAGATAACACTAATAACAGGAATATTTAATAATTTAATACATTTTCCTAAAGTATTAGGCAATGTTGTAGCTGTACCATCAATACTATAGCCAGCCTCAGGATACATTAAAATATTACTTTTAAAATTTTTGACCGCATTAATCATTCTTCTTACAAGTTGTGTATCTGTGGCGAATTTAATTGTAGGAATACATCCTAACTCACGTAAAAGCCAATTCCTTCCAATAAATCCATCAGTAGTACATACGATGTTCATTGGTCGAGGATAAATAAGTGAAACAATTTGTTCTAAGTCAATGAAAGCAGAATGATTCATCAAAATAAGCGTTGGCTCTTTTTTATTATATTTATCCATATTTTCTTTTGTAGAAGTAAACTTAGTAGCAATTAAATCAGGTAAAGAAACTAGTTTTAAAAGCGTCCTAAATAAGATATTAGGTTTTTTAGGTTTAATGTATGGTTTTGGTTTTACATTTAATACATCATCATACGATAAATTAATTACCTTTATCTTCATATCAACACCACTTTCCTTTAAAAATTATATCATATATATTTTACATTTTTCAACAAATGTAAAGAAATAAATTCTACTTTTTACTTTTTTTATCAAAAAAATAATTGTAGAAATCAGGAGATGATGTATAATTAAATGTGTTGAAAGAAGGAATGAAAAATGGAACGTAGAGTAGGAACAATTTCAAGAGGTATTAGATGTCCAATTATTAGAGAAGGTGACGATTTAGTAAAAATTACTGTTGACAGTGTTTTGTTAGCGGCTGAAGCTGAAAATTTTACATTAAGAAATCGTGATGTCATCGCTTTAACGGAATCAATTGTAGCACGCGCACAAGGAAATTATGCGAAAATCACAGATATCGCAACTGATATAAAAAATAAACTGGGCGATGAAACAATTGGTGTAATTTTCCCAATCCTTTCAAGAAATCGGTTTGCAATTGTTTTAAAAGCAATCGCAATGGCTTGTAAAAAAGTTGTATTAATGTTAAGTTATCCATCTGATGAAGTAGGTAACTCATTACTTTCATTAGATGATTTAGATGAAGCTAAAATTAATCCATATAGTGATGTTTTATCTTTAGAACAATACCGTGAATTATTTGGATATAAAGTTCATGAATTTACAGGTGTAGACTATATTGAATATTATTCACAAATTATTAAAGAAGCTGGCGCAGAGGTCGAAGTTGTATTCGCAAATCATGCCAAAACTATCCTAGAGTATACAGATAAAGTTTTATGTTGTGATATTCATACACGTACTAGAACAAAACGTCTCTTAAAAGCTAATGGAGCTAAGGTTGTATATGGTTTAGATGATATCTTAACTGAATCTGTTAACGGCAGTGGATTTAATAGCAAATATGGTCTATTAGGTTCAAATAAAGCAACTGAGACTCAAGTAAAATTATTTCCTAACGAATGTAAAGATTTAGTATTAGCTATTCAAAATGAAATCTTAAATCGTTGTGGTGTATTAGTTGAAGTAATGGTTTATGGAGATGGAGCATTTAAAGATCCACAAGGAAAAATCTGGGAATTAGCTGACCCTGTTGTTTCTCCTGCATATACAGATGGATTAATCGGCACTCCAAATGAAATAAAATTAAAATATTTAGCAGATAATGATTTTAAAGATTTAACTGGTGAAGAATTAAAAGCGGCTATCAGTGCTAGCATTAAAGCTAAAAACGAAAATTTAGTTGGCAACATGGCTTCTCAAGGTACAACACCAAGACAATTAACTGACTTAATCGGTTCATTATGTGATTTGACTAGCGGATCTGGTGATAAGGGTACTCCTATCATCTTAATTCAAGGATATTTTGATAATTATACAAATTAATAATAAAAAGCTGTTATTTAGAACCTATATAAATTCTAGATAGCAGCTTTTTTTGTCATTTTATTGGTCAAAATGTTCATAACAATCATAATTATTAAAATAATAAACAAATATAAAGGTAATAATGAAACGGAAATATTATCAGCAAAAATACCAAATAATGGCGGCATTAAAAGTGTTCCTAAATAAGCAAAAGCCATTTGAATACCAATAAACGATTGTGAGTTTTCTTTTCCAAATAAATTTGGAGTTAAAGAAATAATGCTAGGATAAATTGGTGCACAACCAAGACCAATCAAAATAAAACCAATAATTGTAGTAAATGTAAATGGTATGAATAAAAGTCCTACACCTAATACTATAATTTTTAAACCAAGATTAATTAAAAATTTATCACTTTTCTTCAAGGTTAAAAATCCATTAATAATTCTTCCTAATGTAATTCCAATGCAGAATAAACTCGCAAGCATTGCGGCCAAATCTTTATCCATTTGATTATTTTCCACTAAATAACTACTTGCCCATAACATCGTAGTTTGTTCAAGTGCACAGTAACAAAAAAACATTACAAAGCAACTCACAGATCCAGGAATTAAAAAAATCTGTTTAAATGATAATGATTTAGTATTTTTTTCAATTAATTCTTCTTTATTATTTTTCCATTTAGGCAAAGTTAAAAAAACAAAAAAGGCAATTGAAAATTGAATAATTGAAACGATTAAATAACCATTATTCCAAGTTGAATTAGTTAAAGCAAAACCCATAAGATAAGGACTTATTGTCGCACCTAATCCCCACATTGCATGTAACCAACTCATATGTTTACTTTTAAAATTTAAAGCGACAAAATTATTTAATGCAGCATCTACTCCACCAGCTCCAAGTCCATAAGGTATTGCAAAAATAACAAGTAAATAAAAACTATTAGATAGAAAAAATCCAAATAAAGATGTCGCGGATAAAATAATACTGGCCACTGTTACTACCGATGGAGAAAATCTTTTTGTTAATTTATCACTAAAAAGACTTGAGATAATTGTACATAAACTAATTAAGACGGAAATTATACCAGCATATGAAACAGGAATATTAAAATCTTGATATATAGTTGGCCAGGCTGCTCCTAAGAGTGAGTCAGGCAATCCTAAGCTTATAAAACAAAGATAAATAATCGCTAGTAAAAAACTAAACATTTTATAAAACCTCTATCCTAATGCAACATCTAAAATCATCATCAATACAAAACCTAACGCAAGTGCAATAGTGGCCAAATTTGAATGTTTACCTTCTTGAGCTTCTGGGATAAGCTCCTCAACAACTACGTAAATCATCGCACCAGCTGCAAATGATACTAAATATGGTAATACTGGCGCCACAAAGCCACTTAATCAAATT